>JALHOI010000172.1 GCA_022843085.1 Pseudobdellovibrionaceae bacterium | reverse complement strand
GATCCGAACAGCAAAATTTGGGATAACTCTTCAACCCCTCTCATCGAGACCTTGGCATTTCGGCTTGGCGAATCGCTCGATGCGACGTGCGAAAAACTTAAAATCGCATACGGCGAACTGGGGCTTCCGTCTTGGTCAGACGATCAAGTCACCAAACTTCAACACGCCACGCGAATCCCGGGCTTTGGTAAAACGGTAAGGGCCGGCGGTGTCGCTGAATCGATATTCGCGAATAAAGGGACCCACGGCCCGACGTGGAAGATGATCGTAAGTTTTGAAGACAAACCGGTTGCATGGGCGATGATACCCGGCGGGCAAAGCGGTGATCCATCGGCGCCGGGCTATGAAGCGCGAATAGCAGCTTGGACAAATGGCGAAATGAAGCCGGTGAACTTCAAGATGCGCGAGCCCATCGGCCGAGTGCAAAGGCGCAAAACGAAATGAGACGACTACGACCAGACACCAAGCCTCGCGCTCGACTTAGAATTCGACTTCTGATGCTGTTTGAAATGGCGTCGTTTATCGTGACCGCACTTTTCACGCCGTGGTGGGGAACCGCAATTGTGGCAGCCACTTTGCGCCTCTTATTCTTCACTCGAGTTCGATGGCTTACGTTTTTCGCCTTAAGTGGCTGGATGACCGCAGCGCTGTACCGAGACTTCGATAACCTCTATGCGCCAAGCCGAATATTGACGAAACTTCTCTCGCTCAACCAGATGGGGTTTGCGCTCGATTCGCCCGCAAGCCGCCTCGTTGTTTACAGCTTGATGGGAGTAACTGGGGTGCTTTTAGCTTTTTTCAGTGCTTCTTTTGTTGCCGCGGTTCAGCGCCTGGCTGCGGCTAATAACCTTGAGGTAGGTACTGAAGGGGATTAACCGGCTGGCGATTATACCGAATCTCGAAATGCAAGTGCACTCCGCTTGCGCGACCCGTTCGCCCCATCTCGGCAATCTTCTGACCTCTTTTGACTCGGTCGCCTTCTTGAACGTTAAATTTATTTAAGTGGGAGTAAAGCGTAGCCCAGGTTTCGTTGTGCTCGATCACGACAAGTTTTCCGTAACCGGAAAAACCTTTGCCGACGTAAACGACCACGCCCGCTTCAGCAGCTAAAATCGGCGTTCCTTTTTTGTGAGCGAGATCAAGACCGTAATGCCATCGCCTACCTAAGAGAAATCCTCGCGAGAGCCTGGCACCTTCAACGGGCCAGTCGAAATTCATTCCCTGAACGGGCGCAGTCTGGCTGTAGCGTTCGCCATTCCAAGACAGTGTGGGCCCAATCGGGGCTGCGACAGGCGACGATTCTTCAACGTTTTCGATTGTGCCATCCGGCGCCTTAAACGGGCCGGGCCCCTGAAATGTCGAGCAGGATGTCGACAACAAAAAGGTAAAGACGCCGATGAATTTCAGAAAACGGATCGCCGTTAAATGTTCACTGAATAACATTGCTAGGCTTTCGCGACTCCGTAGATTGGGTAAGACGAACAAAGTTCGGCGACCTGAGCTCTGATTTTCGCAAGGCGTGCAAGGTCCAACGGCCTTTCGAGGACCTCGCAAATCCAACCGCCTATAAGTTTCATCTCGGTCTCTTTCATTCCGCGCGTTGTCAGGGCTGGGGTTCCAATGCGCACACCGCTTGTGACAAACGGTGATCGCTTTTCATTCGGAACAGTGTTTTTGTTGACGGTGATTCCCGCATGGTCGAGAGCGATTTCGGCATCTTTGCCAGTCACGTCTTTTGTCGCGCTGCTCGAACGCATTCCGGCAGACAGATCGACAAGCATCAGGTGATTGTCCGTACCGCCCGTGATGAGTTCAAGTCCGCCAACCATCAATGCGTCTGCAAGTGCAGCGGCATTTTTGACCACCTGTTGCGCGTAGACTTTAAAGTCGGGTTGAAGCGCTTCGTGAAACGCGACCGCTTTTCCCGCAATCACGTGTTCAAGAGGTCCACCTTGCAGGCCTGGAAAAATTCGCGAATTCACCTTCTTCGCAGCTTCGGCCTGCGCCTCTGCACCATCGAAACCAAGACCTGTGAGAATGATACCGCCCCTCGGACCGCGCAAAGTTTTATGCGTCGTCGAAGTCACGTAGTGTGCGAATGGAACGGGTGAGGGATGAGCACCACCGGCAACAAGCCCCGAGAAGTGCGCCATGTCGACAAGCAAGGTCGCGCCGACCTCGTCTGCGATTTCACGGAATCTCGCAAAATCCAGTGTGCGGGGATAGGCCGAGTATCCCGCAATCAAAATTTTCGGTTTGGTTTCTATCGCGACCTTGCGAATGGTGTCGTAGTTGATGCGACCTGTTTGCGGATCAATTCCGTAACTGGCGGGTTTAAAAAGCATTCCGCTGAAGTTGACCGGGCTTCCGTGCGTGAGGTGACCACCGTGAGAGAGGTCCATGCCAAGAATCGCGTCGCCAGCCTTTGCAACAGCCAAGAAGACGGCTTGGTTCGCTTGGGACCCCGAATGAGGCTGAACATTCGCATGAGGTGCTCCGAAAAGCTTCTTCAATCTGTCGATCGCCAGCTGCTCGATCTTGTCGACGAACTCGCAGCCGCCGTAATACCGTTTTCCCGGGTAACCCTCTGCGTACTTGTTCGTCAGAACCGAGCCTTGGGCCTCCATCACGGCTTGCGAGCAATAGTTTTCGCTCGCAATCATTTCGAGCCCCGAATCTTGACGATCGGTTTCGTGCTTTAAGTGAACCGCGAGTTCCGGGTCGGCCTTCTGTAAGTTTTGAATAAACGTGGGAGATCCCACGGGTCTATGCGCCGAAGCACCGGGACTTTTTTCGGTCGAGTATTGCATGGTCTACCTCAAATCAGGTTCAGAGTTCGATCTTCGCAATTCGTGCAGCGTGACGGCCTGCTTCGAATGCGGTCAGAAGAAATGTTTCAAGTAGGTTAACCGCAAGCTCGGGTTCGATCAACCTCGCACCCATGCAAAGAACATTGGCATCGTTGTGAGCGCGTGCAAGTTTTGTTGACCCAACATCGTATCCAAGTGCTGCGCGGATCCCGGGAATTCTATTCGCCGTCATAGCCATTCCCTGCCCAGAACCGCAGATAAGAATTCCGAAACTCTGAGGGCCCAGCGACTTCACTGCAGTCTCGGCGGCTCGAAGTTTTAGTAAATCAAGGCATAGTTTCTTAGCAAAATCGGGGTAGTCCACGCGGTCGGCGTTTTGTGGGCCCAAATCGACCCACTGCCAGTTGACGTGATTGTACGTGCGAAGCATGTAAGATTTCAGTTCAAACCCCGCGTGGTCGCTTGCGATCAGGAGCGAAGGTCGCAGCGTCATCAGACCTTTGAGAATACCAGCGTCGAGTTCGTTCCACCGAATCCGAAGCTGTTATTCATCACCGCCGTGAATTTTCCCTCTCGCGCGACATGCGGAACGTAATCGAGATCGCAGTCATCGCTGGGGTTATCTAAATTGATCGTCGGAGGTGCTGTGTTCGTGAAAAGTGCCATTAGCGAAAAAACACTCTCAACCGCACCCGCGGCTCCGAGAGAGTGTCCCATCATTGACTTAGTACTACTCACCCAAAGTTTTTTCGCATGCGCGCCAAACACCGATTTCACAGCGGCTGATTCGAGCCCGTCGCCAACTGGGGTGCTGGTCCCGTGCGCGTTTAGGTACTGAAGTTCGTCGACGTTTAATTTTGCGTCCAGAAGCGCCGCTCTCATCGACAGCGCCGCGCCGGCTCCACCTGGCGCTGGATTGGTCATGTGGAAGGCATCAGATGAAGAACCGTAACCCGCGACTTCGCCGTAGATACGAGCACCGCGCCGAAGTGCGCTTTCATAATCTTCCAGAATCAGAATTGCAGCCGCTTCGCTTAAGACGAAGCCGTCGCGGTCGCGGTCCCACGGGCGGCTGGCCATCGTCGGTTGATCGTTGCGCGTTGATAGGGCCTTCATTGCGGCAAAGCCGCCAATGGCGAGCGGGCCAACGCTCGCTTCAGTACCACCGGCAACCATGATGTCGGCAAGTCCACGGCGAATGTAGCCCGCGGCTTCACCGATCGAGTGGGCACCCGATGAACAAGCTGAAGTAATCGAATAATTCACGCCTTTAAGGCCGTGTTTAATTGTGATGTGGCCCGACGCCATGTTGGCAATCACACTCGGAATAAAGAACGGTGAAATTCGCCCGGGACCACGAGAATTTAAGGTCACCGACGCCGCATCGAGTTCGTTGATACCGCCGATACCACAGCCGACAATGGCGCCGACGCGCTCACGAAAATCATCTTCAAACTGGGAGGGGTCCAGTCCCGAATCTTTAAAAGCTTCGGCGGTCGCGGCCATCGCGAGATGGATGAAGCGACCCATTTTCTTTTGCTCTTTCTTGTCGATGAAAGGCGTCGCATCGAAGCCCTTGACCTCACCGGCGAAGCGAACATCGAAGCTTCCAGCATCGAATGAAGTCAAAGCGGCGATACCACTTTGACCCGCAACGGCGTTCTTCCACGACGTTGGTAGATCAAGACCGAGCGGCGTGACTGTACCCATACCGGTCACGACCACGCGGCGTTCGGCCAGCGTGACACGTTCAAATCGGTTCGTGGTCGATGCAAGTTTCATCGTCTGATCCTCACAATACTAAAAAACGATACAGACAACTGTCTTAGGCTTTGCCTTTTGACTGCAAGTAGCTGCAGAAGTCGCCGACAGTTTTTAACTTTTCCGCGTCTTCATCCGGAATTTCGATTCCAAACTCTTCTTCAACGGCCATCACAAGTTCGACGATGTCGAGGCTGTCTGCGCCGAGGTCATCGATGAACGACGCTTCGATTTTCACGCGCTCGGGATCTACGCCAAGCTGATCCGCAATAACTTCTTTAACTTTGGGTTGTACTGTAGCCATCATAAAAGACATCTCCTCAAATTCACCAGATACGGTCTTGAAACAACTGAACTGAAACCTGACTTAAATATAAAGTCCACCGTTAACGCTCAATGTGTGGCCCGTTATATAACGCGCCTCATTGCTGAGCAAGAATGCAACGGCAGCCGCAATATCCTCGGTTTCACCGAGGGTTCCAAGTGGAATGCCACTTTGAATTTTCAATTTCTGCTCGTCATTCAGCGCGGCCGTCATCTCGGTCACAATGAACCCGGGCGCGACACAATTCAGGCGAATACCGCGCGATGCGACTTCTTTCGCCAAAGACTTGGTTAAGCCTTCGACGCCGGCTTTTGAGGCTGCGTAGTTACTTTGACCCGCATTGCCCATCTCACCAATGACCGACGTGATGTTGACGATCGACCCCGCCGTTTTGGACTTGAACATCGCTTTCACGGCACCACGCGCGCACAAAAATGTGCCGCGAAGGTTGGTGTTGATGACGGCGTCGAAGTCTTCGGTTTTCATTCGTAAAATTAGCTGGTCGCGAGTGATGCCCGCATTATTAACAAACCCCGCCAGCGGGCCACCTTCGAGAACTTTTGCGAAAAACGCATCGACCGACGCCTCGTCGCTGACGTTGAGCGGAAGGCAGATGTGGCCCTGACCCGGAAGCGACTTTGCAACAGCCAGCGCCGAGGCTTCGTTCGAAGAATAGGTGATGACAACGGTCGCACCCTCTTTGGCCAACCAAAGTGCGATTCCGGCCCCGATTCCCCGCGAAGAACCCGTGACGGCAATACGTTTTCCGGTCAACCGCTGGCCCGTGGGCTTCAAATTTTCCGACATTTACGCTTCCTTTGTCGCAGCTTCGAGCGCTTTTAGATCTTCGATAGAATTGAGGCCCCAGACATTCGCACGGTCGCCTGCAATTTTTTTCGCAAGGCCAGCCAGTACTTTTCCTGCCCCAAGTTCGACGAATTTGTTGCAACCTTTTTCGATGAGAGCTTGTTGGCACTGTGTCCACAAAACCGGACCCGAGATCTGACCGATCAGCCGGTCTCGAATGATCGTAGGATCCTTAGAGGCCTCAGCCGTCAGATTTTGAACGACTGCGAAAGACGGCGTCGAGAAGACGATTTCGTTCAGCACGAGGCTCATTTCTTGTTCAGCCGGCTTCATCAGCGAACAATGAAAGGGGGCCGACACGGCCAGCGGAATGAGTTTCGCACGGCCGGCGTCGGCACCGAGGTGCTCAGCCACCCATTCGGCTTTGACATTGGCGCGCATCCAGTCGATCGCCTTAAGCGACCCACTGACCACGACCTGCCCAGGACTATTAAAATTTGCTGGCTCGAGCGGCTTTTCCCCTGACTGCGATTCGACCAAACGACACAGTTTTTTGACGTTCTCATCGCTGAGACCCATAACAGCGCACATCGCGCCTTCTCCGACCGGAACCGCGCGCTGCATGGCTTGGCCGCGTCGTTTGACGGAACGAATTCCGTCAGCGAACGGAATCACACCGGCGTGGACAAGTGCCGCATACTCACCAATTGAATGTCCGGCGGCACCGTCAAGCTTCACAGGAACCAGGTCGGAAACGACTTTTGCACTCACGCTTGAGACAAGCAGCAGCGCGGGCTGCGTGTTCTCGGTCAATTGAAGGTCTTCGGCAGGCCCTTCAAAACAGAGCTTCTTAAAATTGACACTGACAGCATCGCTCGCCTCTTCGAATAGCGCGCGCGCCGAGGCGAACTCTTCGAAAAGAAATCGACCCATTCCGACCGATTGGCTACCTTGCCCAGGAAAAAGTGCGCCCCACATGTGCGACTCCTTAAAATTTGAGAAGTAAACTGCCAGACGTGAGGCCAGAACCGAAGGCCGTTAAGAGCACGTTCTGGCCGCGCTTAATGCGACCATCACGAACCGCTTGGTCAAGCGCAATTGGTACTGTCGCCGCGCTCGTATTGCCCGTGT
>JALHOI010000171.1 GCA_022843085.1 Pseudobdellovibrionaceae bacterium | reverse complement strand
TTCGCCACCGGAGGGATAGGATTCCCGTGAGCATGACCGGCTGAAACTTTCCGCGACTTAATTTCGCGTCGAAGCGGATCGTTCTTTTCCAGATATGCGCTCGCAAGCATGTCGATGATTTCAGAGAGTGAGCCGCCTACGTTTGAATGCGACGTCACCTCGCGTACCCGTTCTAGCGAAGCAAGTTGTTGTTTGGTCAAAGTGATCTGGATTCTAACTTCAGTTTCATTGATGGTGCGAATCGATTCTGGCTTCATCTGAGCGGCCTCGGGAAACGTGCGAGCCAGCACGACCTCGACCTCGCGCGAAGATTTGTTTTCAATCATCTCAAACGTTTTCATTCGCTCTTCGACGTCCATTCGTTCGCCCGTTCGTTTTTCTTCCGAACGAATCACGCTCTGAACTTTTGCCAAGTTCGTTAATTTCACTTCGCCGGTTTCAATCTTCCTTTCGATCGATGGAACTTCGCGAAGAGCGCGAGCCGAATCAAGCCGCCTCATCGCGGCTGCCGCCGAATAGCCAAACTCTTTTGTGAGCCACTCGAACATTGTCGAGTAACCGGCCTCAGCGTAAATTCTGCGATCATGCGCTTCGTTGATAAGTTGAAGAATCTGAATGGTAATCTTTCTTTCCTCCTGAATCGCAAGGCGAAGTTCAGAAACTATAATTTGATACGGTCGCGATTTAAAGATGTGCACGGGTTTATCCTCTGCTTGAAAGTGCTTAGTCACAAAGAAGCCTTACCATTGATTTTAAATCGAAAT
Organism: Pseudobdellovibrionaceae bacterium; assembly: GCA_022843085.1. Taxonomy (GTDB): domain Bacteria; phylum Bdellovibrionota; class Bdellovibrionia; order Bdellovibrionales; family JAMPXM01. Next base: position 6,072 of record JALHOI010000171.1, on the reverse strand, counting down.
TTTTCGCTCTAAAAGCCTCACTACGATGTACGAGTGGACGTCGTCGCGAGCTCGGTCGTCGAACGCGAAAGCGTGCAACCAGCGATTCCACAGCTTCGATGAAGTCCATATGAACAGCCATGGTGACGAGGCTTACGGGGCGGATCGTTTTTGCCGAACGACATCGTCAATCGAAATTTCGATTTGCCGAAGCGAATCATGAAATAAAATGTTTAATGGAGTTTAGGACCTACCCAATGCGCACACGAGTTAAAATTTCGTGATTGTTTCCGGCGCCGGAAACAAAACGCTCAGCATTAATTGGCCGAGAAGTTCGGAAGACGTATTCTGGAACGCATTTAGCTTTAACGATCTAGTTCTGCAGACAGAAACTTCTCCGAGATTAAAATAAGGGCGTCTACCTAGAGAAGTTTGCCGCTCTGAGCGCGGCGTCGCAATGCAGGTTGCCACCCCGAGCGTCTGCGCACAGTATTCTTGCGTTTTCGCTTCAAAGTCGTGGCGAGGGGACCGCAGAGACGGCGCGACTAAGCACTCGCGCCGGCGGTGCGGCTAAGCTGACGTCACGCGGTTTCGCCCGCCACGCTTCGACGCGTAGACGGCGGTGTCGGCGACTGCGAAGAGCTCTTCCCACGTCGACATTTCGGGCTGCTTGGCCGCGACGCCCACCGAAATGGTGACTGGAATTTCGTGGCCGTTGTAAACGAAGTTATGTGACTCAATTGTTTGTCTTAGTCGTTCGCCGATTTCGACAGCTTGGATCAGATTCGAACCGAATAAAATAACGACGAATTCTTCTCCGCCATAGCGAGCCAGAAAGTCATCGGCCCGAATCAGTTTCGTCGAGATGACTTTCACGAGATCTTTGAGAACGTAATCGCCACCCGAGTGACCAAGATTCGGGTTGTCGTTGATCTTTTTGAAAAAATCGATGTCGAAGACTGCAATCGAAATTGGAACCTTTAAGAGCTTTGCGCGCTTAAAGGATTCTTGCCCTCGAAGCGCCAAGGCACCTTTATTGAAAGCACCCGTCAGCGGGTCTCTCTCGGATTTTTCTTGCAAGTGTGAGGTCGCGTGAGCGTCAAGACTGCCACGCTCGCGAAACTTAAAAATAACGTTCCCCGTTTTTATCGTATCGTTGTCTTTGACCTTCACGGTGGTCATCGGGGGGATCGCTTCATCATTCAAAACTGTTTTGTTCGCCGATTCGAGATCCATCAAATAGACGTCGTTGTCTTTCAAAATGATTTTTGTGTGCGAACGTGAAACCGATTTATCGTCGACGAAAACTTGAGAGGTCATCGAACGGCCGATGATCAGCTCGCTCTTTTCGATCGACCACTGCTTTCCAACATAGCCCGCGGGGCCTTCGAGCATCATGATCGACGGCGGTGTTTTGGTCGCCTCGGCGATTCGACGATTCATCGTCGCACCGGCCGAAATCACGGTCTTCTCTGATTCGTCGGCCGTGTCGAGCGCGTTGGTAATGGTCACTGACTCGTCGTCTTTCAACAAACTCTCAGTATTCGGTTTAAGACCATTGGTGCTTTTTTTAAGGTCGTTTGCATTTGAAGAGTCAGACATCAGAATTATAATAAGGCCGGCACGCACTGCGAACAAGAAGTCCGGACGACCTAACCTTTAGTCCTAGGCCAAGAGGCCAACAGCCGGTTTGCTCGTCTACGAACGAGACAGTGCTGCGCGTGCGAGAACTTTTCCGCGCTCGACTCCTGGCTGGTTGAAGGCGTTCACCCCGAGCACTTCGCCCATCGTTGCGATCGTCAACTGCCAGAGCATGAAGAGGGCCGCCATCGACCGTTCGTCGAGCTCAAGGCCGTGAAGGCTGATCGTGTGCACATTCGCCTCGCGCATGGCTTGCTCTGTTGCGTCGGCCTCAGCGCGAAACAGGTCGCCGATGCCCTTGCCGACCATAAAGTCTTGACCTTCAAAAAGCGTGCGCTCGAGTTTTGATCCGGGCTCTTCGCATTTTGCGACCCGATGAAACCAAACGAATTTGTCAGGAGCACCCTCGATCACCTGTTGAAGCATCGAGTGCTGGTCGCAAGTTCCTACCCCAGGTACAGGCGTGCTGACGCGTGGTGCAGGTGCTCCATTAAGTGTTGTCCGCTTCGCCAAACTTTCGGCCCAAAGCTGCTGCCACCACAAACCAAATTCGCGAAGACTATCTGCGTACGACCAGAGCATCGTGACCCACTCTTCGCGTAGAAACGAGCCCAGACTGTGTGCCGCCATCTGTGCCACCAGCTGGTCCTGACGAAGCGCCCACTCGGTTCCCTCAACTACCCGATCGAGCCTAAGACCCGAGTAGGCCGCTGGAAAAAGCCCGACGGCCGTCAGCACAGAAAACCGCCCACCGACGTCGACCGGCACTTCGAGAACCGGAACATTTTCTTTTCTAGCCCATATGGTCAACGGACTATCTTTCGTTTCTGAAATGACAGTCGAAACGGTCGCAAGTCGTCGGTGGCCCGATTGACGCAAATGTTGATCGATCAGGTCTGCAAGTGCCAGGATTTCAACAGTATTGCCACTTTTCGAAGTCAAAACCCAGTGTATCGAAGCCACGTCATTACGGCTTTTCAACCACGCCCAGAAACGATCCGAATCGATGTTGTCGAGGAAACTAACAGAGCCCCGACCTGCGGGGCGCGGCACGGCCGCAAGTAGCGCTCGAGTACCTAAGCTTGACCCACCCATTCCAATAATCGCGATATGAGTGAATCCGCGCGCGACTTCTTTTGCCCGTGCTTCAGCAGTTTGGATAAGATTTTCGCGTGCCGCTAATCTCGTAAACCCAACGTCTTCGCGCTGCAGGAGCAGTTTAAAGCCACGCTGAGATTTATCCAAAAGCTTCGGATCGGCCGAATCGCTTGTTCGAAGTGTCCAGAGCGGGGCGCGGGGCTTGCCCGAAAAACTCGAAGTCTGACTATCAGGAGACTGCGACATCCTCTTCAATCCTATGGTAGCCGCGCCACTCTTTCAAACGCCCTCGCGGGCGCCCGCCGTCCTCAGGGTATTCGATGAGGACATAAGTCAGCTTCGTGATTTTACCTAAGGACTGAATATCTAATGATGTGAGGTCTGTCCATGTTCCCGTATTGAAGTACTCTTTGTTCAGGCCCCACTGCCGATACTGATAGACGTGAGAATGCCCAAAGATCACGGTGTGCACACGTTCGTCGGCCAGAACGCGGCGCGCTGATTCACTGAGGTCGGGGAAGATCGCGCTTTCAGCTAAAACCCGTAAGATTCGGCTGAAAGGAAAATGGCGCCTCGGGTCTGAAGTGAACATCGTTTTTAAAAAATAGAGTGCAAGCTGAGCAAACGCCGAAATCGTGAACTTCGTCTCATTGAGAAGGGCCCATCGTATCAGCGCCTTGAAGGGTCGAACCTTATCAATGTGCGTGTGCTTTTGTTTGATCTTCAAAACAAAGTCGATGAAGAAGTGCGAACCAAACGGCAAATTTAAAATTGGCTCGGGTAAGTCGCGCTTTAAGAAAAATCGTTTTGGGTCGAATCGATTCGCGGCCTCGTGCATATGACCGTGCTCGATGTGAATACCATCAAAGAAATAAACGATATTTTTGTAGCGTATGTCGGTGTCGAGAGCCTCGTTTAAGAGGCGCCGGGTCGCCGGCCATAGCATGGCCTGATCATGATTACCGACCACATACGTTAGAATTCGGTTCGGATGAGCCGCAAACGCACGCATCGATTCAAAGACATCCCGATGACCGTCGAGAATCGACTGCAGCTGAACAAGTGCGATTCCTTCGGTGATGACGGTAAGAAAGTGACCATTGTAATCAGTCTGTAGAAAGTTGAGAAAGTCGCCATTTATGACGACTTCAACTTCAGCGTCACGAAACTCGCCCGAGCAATAATAATTAAAAAATTCGACAAGCTTTTTGCCGAAATAGAACTCCTCAAGAGAGTTGGTGGCGCCACCCTCAAGGGTACGCCCTCGACCGAGGTGCAAATCTGAGATGACGACTTTGTAGCGCTTCATGTTCTTTCTAGGGCCCCTTCTAGAACCATGGAGGCCAGAGGCTGCGACCTATTCAGCTTTCTCATCACCCTCTAGCACAGTCAGCGCGATACGTAGAGCACGAACTGCACGGCGTGCTGTTTCTTGCTTATCTTTGAATTGATTGAACGTCTCTTGAACTTGAGCCTTCGAGTGATTGAGTTCACTTGAGATCTGATCAATTTGTCGCTTGAGTTCGAGGATCATGCGATCCTTCGAGGCTGCAATCGACTGACTTTCAGCCTTAATGATCTCGATCCGGTGCTCGAGATCGCGCTCGCGAACCCTGATTTTACGGAAATTTGATTCGAGACGATTTTCAGCGTCATCAATTCGGCTCTTCATCTCGCTAATTTCGCGATCTCGGCTTTGAATCTGCCCCTTCAGAACTTTACGTTCCTCTTCAGCAATCTTCTTCGCCTCTTGAGTATTGAGCTCAGCATTCTCTGCATGCGCCTGAAGTTCGTCGGTTCGCCGACGCAAAGTCTCGCCCGCCGAACGCAAACTTTCGTTTTCTCGACGAACTCGCTCGAGTTCGTTTTCAAGTTCTGAAATTCTCTTCTGGGCCACCCGAAGATTTTCACTTTGACGAAGAGCGGCTTCGCTTGAAGAGAAAATCGCGGCTCCTGGTTGCGCTTGGCGGGCTTCCTCGCGAAACCTTGCGCCGGGTGAATTCGCGCGAATCTCAGTGGGCATAAATTGTTCAGCCTCAGGGTCGGCCTCGGGATTATCCGAGGTCGTCATCTGCGAAAGCACTTCGGTCTTTGCATCTTGCCAGACCGGGCGGGACTGATTCGATTCACTCGTCAGATAACCCGCCGAAGCAGGAGTCGGAACAGCCGCAATTGTTTTTTCATCGACATGGGGATCGATCGAAGTTTTCACGGGTTCAGTCGGCGCGCGCTCTGGAGCCGAATCTGAGTTCATTGAATTCGTGCCCGAGTAAATCGCTTTTGCAACGATGCCCACAGGCTTAACTGGCGGCGGCGCCATGTCCTCGAGTGATTTTTGGTTTAGGGCCTTCGTCGCGGCAACCGCTTTCGCCGCGGTGTCCGAATCGTAAAGTGGAGCTTTTGCCTTGCCTGCAACCGGAGAGGCTGGAGCTTGTGAACTCAAAGCCTGAGGTGCAAGACGACGAAGTACGTCTTCTAGCTTTTGAAGTTTGTTTCCGCTGCGGAGCTCGGCACGAACGTCGGCCCGAGCTTCGGCGTGTGTGTCAGCGTGTGCATCGTCTCGTGCTTCTTCTTGTCCGACCACATGAACCACCGTTCTAATATCTTCAAGCTCGAATGCCACCGACGGTAGATCCTCCGAGTCTCGAACGAGGCTCAGAGTTGGCATGTCCTGCGGTTCAGGCTCGTCGTTTCCGCAAGCGGCCCCGTTCGTATCGTCTTTCGAGGCATCATAAACGTCGCCGTCGTCTTGAGCAGGAATACGAGCCATCGACAGCGTCGCCGGTCCGCCTCGAGTCACATCTTCGTCGAAATTATAAATGCGGTCGTTGTCATTGACCGGCGGAGGAGGAGGTGGTCGCTTAGGTGACTCAGGCTGCGTTCGCCTGACTTCTGAAAGTCGCGACACCGTCTCATTCGAATCAGACGCACCACGCCCCGCGCTGTACGACTCGAACAACGCATCGATGAGATCATCTTTTGGTGCCGACTTTGTCGGCGTGAGCTTTTTCTTCGGGGACAGTGTGTCCTTCTCTTATCTATCTATCGGGAAAACCTAGCGATTCATTGAGCCGACTGGCGCCAGATCTGGTCTGTTTGTAAGTCACGGGCAGATTCCAGCCCTTTGTCCTAGGAGAAATCTCATAATGAAACGGCTCTAACGTCGGTTGAACCGATCGCACGACTCGACCGCGACCGATTCGCAGCTCTCGTCGGGCTCGACTGAAGTCGAATTCATTTCACGATCGACTCTACCGAACACTGACAGGTGAACTACGGGCAGGCAAAAACGACATCACGACTTGATCGTCTCGCTGCATTTCTAGTTCTTGCTCCAGCTTTAAATCTATCTCT
>JALHOI010000170.1 GCA_022843085.1 Pseudobdellovibrionaceae bacterium | reverse complement strand
AATGCCGGGCGCCTTTCGGGTCTTCAGATTGGCGATATATTGAGAATCTCTGAAGAAGGCGAAGATGTGCATGACCCAGAAACGGGCTCGTACATCGGTCGGGTGCCGGGGCGCCTTAAAGGAACAGTCGAAATTGTTTCTTACTTCGGTAAAGACGGTGCGATTTCGGTCTTACATTCGGGTTCTGGGTTTCGAGAGAACGACCTCGTCGAACTCTACTAGTCGGGTTCTTTCGGCCGTGCTATACCGCCGCGTGCACGGTGTTCAATTTCAGTATCTTGGGTTGATCGATTACGATGAGGGGCTTGCCGCGCAAGGCGAAGCTCTTCGCCGTCTCAATTCGAACGAGCTTGTCGCGCTCGTACTAGGCCTCGAGCATTCGCCCGTCGTGACGTTGGGCGTGCGTGGCGACGCCAATTCAGATGTTCGGTATTCACGCGAGATTCTGCGTTTAAAAGGCCTTCAGCTGCGTTCGGCGGGGCGTGGTGGCCAAGCCACGATTCACTCGCCTGGACAGCTTGTGATCTATCCGTGCTTGAATCTGAGAGCCTTTGGGATTGGTGCGCGCGCGTACGTCGAGATGATCGAAAAGACCACACTGGAATGGCTCGAAGAGGTCGGAGTCTCGGCGACACGCGGTTTGCACGAGCCAGGTCTTTTTGTTCGCGACCGCAAAATCGCAGCCTTCGGCTTTCAGATTTCACATGGCTTCACGTCGCACGGAATCGCCGTGAATGTCACAAACGACCTCAGCTTATTTGAAGCGATCCGAACCTGCGGCGTTTCAGGTCAGCCTCTTGCGCGGCTCTCTGAATTTGGCGTTGAAGCGACGCTTGAAGCCCTCTTTTTAGGCTGGCAGAGCAGCTTTGAAAGAAACCTCAGCGCGATCGATGTTGACGAATCGGGACCCGGCCCGTTACCTTGACGGCTCACCAATGGTCTGTTGGCGCAGTTGGTAGCGCGTTCCCTTGACATGGGAGAGGTCGCAAGTTCGAGTCTTGCACAGACCACCATTTATCAAGCGTCTCAAACCATGAGCCGCACTTTTCTTCGAAATTTTGCGCGAACGCTGGAAAACGAGGCACCGGGAATGTTTCCCGACGCCCGTTCGATGCGTTTTCGCCAATGAAGAAGTGGCTCTCGAATCCGTCTTTCAGAATCAAAATCTTCTCTACGACCTGTCTAATGATTGCGGTCTGATCCTTCGGATCGCCGTCGGCTTGATCGACCAGCCGGCGTAAGACGTCTCGAAACACTTCGAGGCTTTCGAAACTAGCCGGTGGATCTATGGCGCGGTCTTTGGAATCAAGTTTGATCTCGTCTTCACAAAGGCCTTTCTGAGAAATTTGAAGTTCACCCAATTCTTTAACCAACGGGTCCGGGCTGATATCTTCAGGTAGCTTTCCGATTCGTTCGGCAAGTAAGACGATCCTTCGCTAAGCGTCCTTGATCGGTTCTAGCCTGCTCCAGTAGTTCGTCTCCAGAGTATTCTCGAAGGCGTGTTTCCGGAATTGCGGCGACGACATAAGTTCATAGTGTGCGAGAAGACTCAAAGCCTTTCGATCGCGCAGAGACAGGCGAACCATATCGGTGGTCAATTTCTGATTTCGTTAAGTAGTTTTTCGATCTCCTCGTCGTCTCGATTGAGTTTGTGGCAATGGAGCTAAACCCTCGTCATCCAACGTACCTATCAAAAGCGACGCCATGACCACGATGGCTACAGATTTCAATATGAGTTCGCACACTTTGTTTGCTTTGGCGAAATCGACCACGTTCCGCAAATTTGATTTTCCGTTCGGCTAACTAAACGTTCTTCGATTGGTTTTCGCGATATCTACGTATGGGCGCTTGGGAAATGCTGATTAATTATAGGACTCGTTCGAGTTTACGAACGGTTATCGGCGTTTGGATCGGGCCGAAACATTAACCTTTTTGAAGTTTAGGTCGCTCCACGTTTCGCCAGCGCTGGTAGGTTTAAAACGAAGAGGGGGGTGAGACCCAAAAGACGCCATGTTAGTGAGCCCCGACCGGCCTTCAATCTCTAATTTGATGACCACAAGTTCACTCTAGTAAATATTTAGCCCGCAAAGGACAACGCTTAGTAGCTTTATGGGGATATTTGTCAAACTTGACGGGCCGAATGGAAGGCTATCACAATGATTCTATGAAAATAGAATCAAAAAAAATTTATTCCGCTTTGGTTAAAATTGTCGGTAAAGAAAATATTCCCGCTGAATTTATCGATGTGTATCTAAAGTGTAACTTGGAGAATGTGCATCGTTCGACTTGTTGTCTTCTCGATGATGGAAACGAGGAGGACGAAATTTTAATTTGTGAAGGATATAATGTCATAGAAAAAAAAGGAACCTCGTTTGAAAATTATTTTCCAGATTTGGCCGATTCGTTGGGAGTCGATGAATTGACGCTAATTCCTCTGGCAACCTTTGCGTCCGACCCCGGCGCCCAGTGGATATTTATCACAAAAGCTTTCGAGAAAAACAACTCATGCCCAGTTTACTACGTCAGTGATTCCAAACCCCAAAAAATTTCATCTAGTTTATCAAAATGGATTGCGAGTTTATCGAATCAAAGTGCAAAAAAAACCTTACCCAAAAAGTTAACAAAAGCTTCGCAAGAGGCCGTCCAATCAAAACCTCCGGAATATAGTTTTCCTAAAATACCAGCTGCAGATCAGCCTTTAGTACTGGAGTCCGGTTTTAAATATTATATTTGGGGATCGGACACCGGATCAAAGTGGCTGGAAGCTGAATCGTGGTCTAATAGTCGGCTCAAGCCTGTTAAAGGTAAGCTCGATGAAAAGGGTCGTACGGAATTGATTGCGGCTTTAAGAGAAGGGCGATCAGTTAAAAGTATTTGGAAGTATTTCGAGGCAAAAATGCATCGCGGTACTGGCCATTGGCTTGACTGCTTTCTTTTTTCTGCGGCGGATCTTTACTTGCCTGTTGTTTCCGTGCGGATGAAAGAAATAATCCAAAAGTTTGATCCCGAAGGTGTAGAGTTTCTTCCCCTTCGATATAAAATATCCGAAAATAAAAAAGGCGATTTTTTTGTTTTGAATCCGACTTTAATCTTGGATTGTCTTGATAAAAAAGCTGCAGGATTTCCGGAAAATCCTCATTTCGTTGAAACTTATCCTGATGCAATAAATTGTTATGAGCCTAAATTAATTTTAGATCATTCATTAACCAATAACGCCTTAATTTTTCGACCTAAATGGATGTTAAAAGTGATTTGCATTCATGAATCAATAGCTCACGAGCTGGCAAAGGCACGATTATCGGGCCTTTTATTGACAGTTCCTTCAAATTATCCATCGTGCTTATGGGGCGGAAACGGCTCTAAAGTTTTTGGACGTTGAATTTAAACCCCTCAAATCCCGGTCACTAGAGGACCAGGATTTTGCAGTAGTCTCGGTCACATCAGCAGGTTCGTAGAGGGTGGTGCAAACTCCACCATTTTTACCCGAATCTTCTTAATTAAGACGCTTTCTCTTTGATCGTGCGACCTAGCCGCGCCCGCGGCTGACCTTCCGTTTCGGCGTGCGCACTTCGTGCTCGCCAAAACTCAGTTGCGCATCACATCAGAACGTGCGCTGCGCGTTCCGCGGTGCTTGCACGGTCGCAAGTTCGAGTCTTGCACAGACCACCAAATTTCGCCGGCCGTAAGTGCGGTCAACGAAATTGCGACGACCGGAGCTAAGTGTTATCGTTTCACTTAGCTCTCATCACACCTGGTTGTACCAACTGGCCCTCGGACTTCGGGTCTAATAGAAATTTTTTATGTCCGGAAACCGATACCCAGCGACCGCGTGATTCCTTGCACAATATTTTTTGATATTTGGTGATCCTCTCTTGAAGTGCCCTTTCTTCCGGCGATCCTGAAACGACGATTCTTAGATCTTTATTTAAATTCAGCAGCACATTCGCGGCGGCGTTACTTTCTGGGGTATCAGTGTTCGCGACGATGCCGGTCGCGACTCCGAAGACGCGTGCCGCACCGGTATCAGAGTCAAGAAGTGGCCCACCCGAATCTCCCACGCAAATCTTGAAGCGAGACGGACTTTTTGAAGCGACAATGCCGCTGACCTTATCCGATTCGACCTGCACAGGGGCAAAACGAAGGGTTCCGAATTCTTCGTCCACAGCTACATCCTGATTTATTCCGTAGCCAGCAAAGTAATAGGTCTTACCGGGCACAAGGCTTGAGTCGGATAATTTTGGCGAAGGCGCTTCAGGAAAGATTGGAGTGTCCAAAATACCAATACCGATATCGTATTGATCGATTGCGTTCGCTTCACTTTCTGCCGACTTATTTTTAAAGCTGTACTGCTTCGGAATATAAGCGGCCTTAAAGCGTGCATACTGACGTTTTTCGCTTGGAAGGTTATTGTCAGCAATGCCGATTTGTAATCCGAATTCGTCATCGTAAGTATTCTGATAGCGAATGCCGTCAAAACAGTGTGCCGCGGTTAGAACCGTCGTCGCGTTCAACAGCACGCCAGAACAAGAAAGTCCGCCGAGATTCATTAATCGTACAACATGTCGGCTTACAGCGTTCTGTCCCCACACGAGAGCTTCGCCATTACTTGCCACCTCTCGATTGGCTGCCCTCAATTTTTCGCGATGCACTCGAGTCGTCTGACACGCGGAAAGAGCGACGAGGAAAATCATTAAGTACTGTTTCCTCAGTTTTAGCATCGGTGCTCCAGACTTTAGCTCTAAGAATAACAATGCGCCCCGAAATTTTCCACGCGTGTTTCAGACAAACCCGGTGGGTTGGCCTTCGGTCTGGGCGATCGTCAAGACATGCTATTGGAGCCCGAAAATCGAGAACGCTGCTGTCGAGTCCGTCCGTGACTTTGGCGCCAGCGGCAAAACCGCTTCGTGAACCTAAGTTCGAAGGAGTGCATTGACATTTTTCGTCCTCACGCAAGGTTCAAAGTGTCGTTCGGCGCAACAATCGTATTCAGATTACATTTTACGACGCTTTGAAGTGGCGGCGAACCTGCATTACCCGATCTGGTCACGCAAAAATGCTTGTTCACAATTAGGAGATTGAAAAATGAAACATCGCGCTCAATTGGCGGCAACGGCTATGTTGGCCGTCGCACTTTTAACATCGGCACCATCGTATGGTCAGATCGAAGATTTTCTTGCCGCAGATCCAAATGTAAATGCTAGAGAGATTAGACATTTGCAGCAAGGTTTAGAAGTTGCCCAAGGCCGCGCCGGAACTCCTCAGCAGTATATGGCCGCCGTTCAAGATGCCGTTCGTCGAGCCACACAATTCAAACTTCCTAAGGAACTCATCAACGGCATGTTGATTCAGGCCGTCTCCGCAAGCAAGATTACGAAATTCGCCTTTGTTGCGGTCGTCGGAGGTGGGTTGGTGTTCACAGATATGAACTCAGCTCAAGCCCACATCATTCAAACATCGGCAGAGACTGTTGATCCAGAACTGAAAAATACACTTCCGCGTGAGTAAAGAGATCGTGCTCAGAATTTTAATCTCTTTGCTGGTGACGGCGATCCTACCGTCGCTGTCATCAGCAGGCGATCAAACGTTTTCTGAACTCTATCGACCAAAGATGTGCAGCATGCCTGCCGTCAAAGCGGTCGTCGCCGCTCGTGCCGACGTGCTCGATTCACTCAAGGGCGGGCGGCTTTTCCCGAAGTTCAAAGAGCCAGTTATTGAGACGCTCGAAACCGCCATGAAGGCCTCGACAAATTCGCTTCCGCACTTTGTCGATCCTCAAATCATTCTCGATGCCCGCGTCACCGCCGCGCACGGGCTCGAACTCATGCGCGAACTTCAAATGGCAGTTTCTTCGCACCGCGCGGTGTCGGCCCAATATTTTGATCTTGCCGCTCGATGCACTCAACTTGCCATCGATAGAGGTACGATTGCCTACAGCAAAAGCGAAATCGCGGCGCTCATCGATTCACCCCGGATCTCAGCGCAGAACAAGGCAGAATGCTCGCAGTTTTGGGCGGTGCAGCTTCCCGCGCTTGAGGTTCGAATCAGACTCATGCGAAGATATTTGGCCATTTCGGCCGTACAGAAAGATCAACGGCAAAGGCAGTCTCTCGCAACAGTTCCTCTCCGACATCACCCGTTTTTCGCGACGATTGTTCCTGAATCTGTTCAGAAAATGTCGAGTCTGCAGCCGCACGAAATTTCGCCGACTCAAAGGTTGTTAGAGAAGGGGCATCTAGATGACGCCGAGACGATTTATTTCCGTCTGATCAACCAAACTCCGACGCTCCTCTTTTTTTCGTCGAGTAAATTGCATTTGATTGAACTCCACCGCGCTCTTTTGTCACAAGAAGCAGCATTGCGGTCGGCCAGTTCGGATGAGTCGAACTTGGAAAGTGCCGAAATATTTCTCTACACGGCCGTACTCGACCGATTGCTATCAAAGTCCACAGCAGTTGAAGAAAATTGTTTCTTCATCGAGGGGATTTTGAAAAACTTCGATGCGAATCGAACTTCAAAGATTCGATTTAACTTTGCGCTATCCGTGCTTTCATTCGCGATTCCGCAGACTGGTGTTTTGCGAATGCTGGCAACCGGTTTTGCTACCAGTGAGGTCGTGAATGCGGCCCAGTACTCGATGTCGCTTCGAACGATGTCCGATCGAACCGCAAATTGTTTGGGTTCAGTACCTCCGGTAGACGGCGAAAAGAATGAACTTTGCGGGCTCAAGTCGAGTGAGGTGATCTTTCGAAACGAACCACAATCGATCGTTCTCGATTCAGTCCGCTGAAAGGCGAGCTTGGAACCACTCTTTTAACACGCGCTGGTAACACGCGCTGG
>JALHOI010000169.1 GCA_022843085.1 Pseudobdellovibrionaceae bacterium | reverse complement strand
TGCTCTTCCGATCTGGCCTCATCCTTCTCACGTCGCATGGCCTCACGTTCGACTTGAAGCTGCATGCGCTCGCGTTCGAGCGTGTCGACTTCTGCAGGGACGCTGCCGATCTCAATCGAAAGGCGGCTTGCCGCTTCATCCATCAAATCAATCGCTTTGTCGGGTAGAAAACGCGAGGTGATGTACCGATGAGAAAGCTTCACCGCCGAAATGAGAGCCGAATCGCGAATGCGAACGCCGTGATGAACTTCGTATTTTTCCTTGAGTCCACGCAGGATCGTGATCGCGTCTTCGATCGAAGGCTCGTTCACCATGACCTGCTGAAAACGTCTTTCAAGTGCGGCATCTTTCTCAATATATTTCTGGTACTCGTCGAGAGTCGTCGCACCAATACACCGCAGTTCACCCCGCGCAAGTGCGGGCTTCAAAAGCTGGCCGGCGTCCATTGATCCTTCAGATTTCCCGGCGCCGACGAGGGTGTGAAGTTCGTCGATAAACAAAATAATTTGCCCATGACCATCGGTCACTTCTTTGATGACGGCCTTCAAGCGATCTTCGAATTCGCCGCGGTATTTTGCTCCTGCAATCAGCTGACCCATGTCGAGTGACATCAGCTTCTTACCCTTCAGCGATTCAGGGACATCACCTTTCACGATTCGCAAAGCGAGGCCTTCGGCGATCGCGGTTTTTCCGACCCCAGGTTCACCGATGAGAACCGGATTATTTTTTGTACGGCGTGATAAGACTTGAATCACACGCCGAATTTCTTCATCACGGCCAATCACCGGATCAAGCTTCCCTTCGTTAGCAGCTTGGGTCAGATCTCGTCCGTATTTTTTAAGCGCTTCCATCGTACCCTCTGGTGAATCGTCCGTGATCTTTTTTCCTCCGCGCATCTTTGAAACGGCAGCTTCGACGCTATTTCGCGTGAGCCCGGCCGCCTTCATGATTTTTGAGATCTCGCTAGGTGCCGTCTCGTTCAAAGAAGCAAGAAGAAAATGTTCAGTCGAAATGTAGCTGTCACCAAGTGCTCGCATTTCAACGTCGGCTCGGTTAAAGACGCCGATCAGCCGCGGACTTGCGACCACTCGCTTCGCAGCCCCGGTCACCTGAGGCATTCGCGCAAGAGCCACCTCGAGTTCGCGTTTAACTGATGTCAGCTGGCCACCGGCAGCCGAAATCAAGTTGGGCACGAATCCATCGACTTGAACGACAAGTTGGTAGAGCAGATGTTCAGGCTCAACCGCGGAATTCGACTTTTCTTCAGCCATTTTCGCCGCCGCTTGCATCGCTTCTTGCGCTTTAACCGTCATTTTTTCGATGTCGCTCATTCTTCAATCTCTTTCTTGAGTCTTAACAGCCTCAACTCTATTGTGTGGTCGGTTTCACTTTCGTCAATTCGCCAATTTAAGTTTCGAAGGTCACAAAGAACATGAGCGCAACCGACTCGACCCCAAAACCCGCAGGCCCCTACCAAAACATGCGAGTAAAGCGCGGACTCAGAACAGATCGAATTCGACCGGAAGATTTGAAGGCCTATAACCCGGCATTCTTTTGCGACGATTGTGGCCATTACGATCGAAAGCGTCATCTGTGCACGATGGGATACGACCCGGTGCATACGAGGGCCGAACAAAGGGCGCACTACGATCTGACTGGAACGATGGCCTTCTGCCGATTCTGCGAGATTGACTGATGCCTGAGGTCGGAGTCGTCGCCGATACGGCCTCATGGTTGATCGGTCTCGCCGCTCTACTTGCTGCGCTGGGCAGTCTTTTTCTGCTACGGTTGCGACTTCGCGCGCGCCGGGTTTTTACGGCTGCTCTACAGGCCCAGCTCGGACGCGACGCCGACGAGCTTGATATCGATCGGCGACTCGGATCGTGCAGCTATCTCGACATCGAATCGATTCACGGAGATTCGGTGAAACTAGCTTATAGACAAATCGGTGCCGGGCCCGACATCCTCTGCCTACACGGAATCGGCGCTTCGATGATCATTTACCGTCGACTGGTGCCCTGGCTTGCAAATAATTACCGAATTACCTGCCTCGATTTTCCCGGATTTGGAGCAAGCGCAAAGCCACGCAAGTTTCGTTACTCGCTCGACGAACAGGCCGAACACCTGGCACGCGCGATCGCCGAGATGGGTTTAAAGAGGCCGCTTGTCATCGCGAGCTCAATGGGCGCCGCCATCGCACTCACCACGGCAACGCTGCAGTCGAAACTCTTCAGAGGTCTCATCGCCCTTGGTCCTGCCGTCGACCCTGCCCGAATTCCGCTTTCGCTGCTTCCCCTAGCCAAGCATGCAGATCGACTTCATCGAATAAGCTCAACGGCTACAATTCGGGCCGTCGTGCAGCAGGTCATGAGTCGACGCGAACTGATCACACCGGCTTTGGTCTCGCTTTATCAAGAACCGTTTCGCGACAAAGGTGATTCGAGTTCGGCCTTTATGAAGGCATTTAGCCTTCTCGCGGATGCAAGGATGCCGCGCCTATTTTCGACACTCGAAACTCCACTGCTGATTATACGCGGCCTTCGCGACCGTTTGGTGAAACAAGCGGCGTGCGAGGATCTTCACCGCCTCGTCAGAAAGTCGCAGCTCATTACACATCCGACAGCTGGGCACCACATCATGGAAGACGAGCCCGAATTTATAGCGATCGAAGTCAGAAAATTCGACGCGACCTTAGTGTAGTTTCTGCTGCTTTCCAGAAAACTCCATCAACCCCGCGTCTCGTTTTCCAACAGGCTTTCGGTCGAGTTTTTCTCGTTAAAATCGAAATTTCCCCGACTACAGTCGTGGCGTTACTAGCCTTTCGAATTGAAAAACGCCGATTCTCGACGAGACCTTAGTACAAATCTCCGTCAAACCTTCATCACTCATTCGTGAACGCGACTGACGTCCTGTCAAGAAACCACCCCGGCCGACGATGAGTGTGTTGTCAGGAATGAGTTCATTTTGAATTTCTTCATGACGTTTTCTCAGGGCGCAGGAGTGCCAGAGAGCTTGGTCAAAGTTCTCTCGCAGGCGAAAAGTGTGCTCGCTTGAAATAGCGAGCGGAAGTTCGAAAGGGGGCTTTCAAGGAAGAGTAAGTGTGTACAAGGATTATTGGCGTCGCTCGACTCGAGTATGAGAACGGCGAACGACAAAGTACAGCGTTTCAATAGGCTCGGATGCCGGTTCCTAAAAAGTAGTATCGATCGTTTTGATCGAAGCTTCTTCAAGGTTCGAAACAAGGAGGATGTGAATGAAATATTTTTTAATTTAATGAACGTTTAACGGAGGATTTCTAAATGGGTTTTCGTTTTTCTACAAACATAGCGTCAGTGAATGCTCAACGTAACTTGAACGACTCTCAGATGAAAATGAGCGACTCGATGGCGAAACTCGCTTCGGGAAGCCGCATTAACAAAGCAGCTGACGATGCTGCCGGTCTCGCGATCAGCGAGAACTTAAAGGCACAGGTTCGATCGACTCGACAGGCGTCTCGAAACGCTCAAGACGGTATCTCGATGGTTCAAACGGCAGAAGGTGGTCTCAACGAACTTTCGTCGATCACAACTCGTTTGCGTGAACTTGCGATGCAGGCCGGTTCTGATACCGTCGGCGACACCGAGCGTGGATTCCTAGACAAAGAAGTTCAGCAGATGAAAAACGAAATGCAGCGTATTGCACAGGTTACGAAGTGGGGATCAACCGGTCTTCTCGACGGTCAGACTCCAAGCTTCGATTTCCAAGTCGGTATCAACAACGACGATTTCTCGGACCGCATTTCGTACAATGGTGCGGAAAACACGGCGACAATCGACGCTCTTGGGCTTGATGGTCTCGACTTCACAACAAAAGAAGGTGCCCAGTCGGCACTTGCACTGCTGGATTCGGCTCAAACAAACGTCAACGGAATGCGCGCAAATCTTGGTGCGCTTCAGAACCGTTTGACATCAACTGTCACGAACTTGGGTGTTGCTGAAGAGAACCTTTCAGCTGCGAACTCTCGAATTCGCGACACGGATGTAGCGAGCGCGACTGCAGAAATGACACGTAACTCGATCTTGCTTCAGTCTTCGACTTCGACGCTCGCACAAGCGAACTCGAAAGATCAATTGGCTCTCAAGTTGATCGGTTGATAGTCGGCTAATGGCGCTTCGCCGGGTCCCGTTGCACCGAAGGTGCACCATCGGTGCAGCGGCTTTGCTGCTCAGCGCACATTTGCGCTGAGATTGAGACGAGAGGCTCACCGCACTGTTGCGGTGAGATTCGAACCGCGATCCGAGAGGGTCGCGGTTTTTTTGCGTTCGGGAATTTGAGCTTCGGCGCGAACTTCGATTGTTTCGTCACAACTTCGTGACGATTGTGTGGGTGTGACTACAAAGTGCGCATGTCGCATGCTCTTTCCGAATGCACGCTCGCGACGAGCTTCTGCAGAAACAAAGTTCACAAAACTGTCTAACTTATTCCGAATGATTTCAAAGATTTAGACTTAAGCACCTGCGAGCTTGGTCCGATCCTAAAGTCGTAAGCTCGATGACCAACACGAAAAAAATTTGTTTAAGTCGCCCGTTTAAGGAGCACGTCATGAATACTCATACGAACACACACCGCCCGCTTAGAGTCGCATGTCTCGCAACATTCGCTTCACTACTCGTGCTGACAACAACGGCGTGCTCGCCCGGATTTTCAACCGATACTTCGGCCGCGTGTTCGACAGCAGCTTGCGCCACAGGCACACCAGGTGCTGACCCTAGCACTCCATCCCCTAGCTGGGACGCAGTTGAATTTGATGGCGCGATCAATGGCGGTCGCTTCGACAAAACCAAAGTTGTCGAGATCGATAAAGTCGCCAAAATGTTGGTTGTTCGGCTTCCGTTCATCGCAGGACTCTCGATTGGAGCACAAATTCCTATATCGATACCCGAAATTCCAGGTACGACCGTGGGCATCGAGCCCAGCCCTGATGGAACATCGGCGCTCGTCCTGCGAATTCCGCTCGCCAAAGTGCTACGAGGTGTCGATTCGCTACCGAGCAGTCGACTGCCGAACGGTAGCCCCTTGCCGGCAATTCCCGAAGGCGAACTGCCATCGATCGGGGTCTCATTTAACAAATCTGGAACTTTAAAAGGCGCCCTTTACCTCAGCCCAACCGTCGTCGGACTTTTCGTTGCGACCAAATTCGACCCATATATTCAACTGACACTCCCTATTCGGGACGCGGCACGAACACGAACTTTCGGATATTTCACTTCTGTCCCAGCCAAACCTGGCTTTGACGGCGGGTTTTTCGTTTCGGTTGCGCTGCCGGACGACCTGGCTCGAGCCATCGACGACCTTTTGTAGTCCACGGCTTGGCCGATTCCGACCCGCCAGTCGGACTGCGTCTAACATGTGCGGCGTGAAAAACAGCGAGGGTTACATCCTCGTTGTTGCCATTCAGGGCAAAGTGCATTCAAACTTGGTGCATTGACCCGGGGGAAAATCACGATGGCGAAAAAGAAAACGACAAAAAAAGCAGCGAAAACAACAACGAAAAAAGCAGCCAAGAGTTCTGCGAAATCGACCGCGAAAAAAGCGACGAAAAAGGCTGCTCCAAAAGCGACAAAAAAAGCAGCTAAGAAATCAACCGCTAAATCAACAGTCAAATCGACTGCAAAAAAAGCAGCTAAGAAATCAACCGCTAAATCGACTGCGAAATCGACGACGAAAACGACGGCCAAAAAAGCAACTGCGAAAACTGCGAAGCCCGCGGTCAAAAAAGTAGTTCCGTATGTTCCGCCGACCAAATCGTATAACGATGCCGACGACATGGATGACTCGACACTTGAAATTGAAGACGCCGGTGCTGGTGAAGACGAACTCGACGAAAACGAGGGCGCGGTAAAAGAACCGACCGATGAAGAAGCAGATGATTTCGATGACGAGGAAGAAGTTGGCGGAGTTGTTGAAGATGAAGACGAAGACGACGAAGGTTACGTCTAGGATCGGGTAAAAGCCGATTCACGATGAACTCAAAGAACCGAGGGTTACACCTCGGTTTTTTTCTTTCCACGATCGCGAAAGCTAATGTGAGTTTGGCTTCCGCAAGGGGCCAATTACGATGTCGAAGCGCGGTGACACGCTATTTAACGAATCGCCACTTAAGGATTCAGTCAGGATGACGGAATAGGCGTCATCGTCGAACGAAACGTAAGCCGTCACCGGCTGCTTGGCCTGGTTGACGCAATCGGCACGGATAACTGTGTCAGTGCGGGTTCCCCCGTGCTCGATATCGCCACCGCGCTTCGCTTTCGAGGCGTAAAGTGTCGAGGATTCTTTCGTCACCGTAAACACCTCGCACGTCAGTGCGCGGTTAACACCACCCGAACCAACGACGGATAGCTTCTTAAGTCCGTCTTCATAATTGATCGTGAGATTTGTTTTCACCACCAACCCTGAATCGCCTTGAAACGGAGCGACCGGAATTAAAACTTTTGTGACGTCGCTTGCTGTGCGGTTCAAAACGAGGTCGCCGTCTGCATTCTGAATCAATGTTTTTTCGGGGTTCAAGCGGTTGGTGCTCAGCGCCTTAGCTGCGTCCGCTGATGAGAGTCCGGCCATGAAAGAGCAAAAGATCGCTAAAACGATCAAACTTTTCTTGTAGCTATCCATCCGCAGGGTCATGTCCGTTGCTCCTTGAAGTCGAAAAAAAACGATGCGACCTATGTCGACGCATCGTTTCAAGAAATAGGGCCTGGCACCTTTTGCGGGTGGTTAGACTTTTGGCTTCGAATGAACGGCGTATTTTTCGAATTCGCCGTACTCGTGCAGTTTGTTGTAGAGCGTCTTGATGGTGATGCCCAACGCGTTCG
>JALHOI010000168.1 GCA_022843085.1 Pseudobdellovibrionaceae bacterium | reverse complement strand
GCGCCGAGATTCGAGAACTCATGGATCACAAAGATCGAATGGCGAAAGAAATCTTGGCGCAAGATCTTCGGTTGTTGGCTGCGATTGAAGACGAGAAGTCGAACATCATTCGAGAGCTAAAAAGTACCAAGCACTCGCGAAAAGTTGTTTCTGCATACCACTCCGGCCAAACTTCGCGCCAGCTGGATGAAGAGGTTTAGACGCGATCGCCCCACCTCTGGTTCTGCTTGCGCTTGCTCATCTGCAAGCGCATTCGTAGTTTTGCGCGTGCGCGGCGCATTTTGGGCGTCAAGCAGTCGACAGGTCTTTCGCTTTTGCAGCGTCAAAGGTTCGGCGCTTTGAGATCGCTTAAAACGCTGCGACGCAGTCGGCCGCGGCAGTTCTTGCCGACCGGACCTCGGTAAATTCGCCTTTAGTTCGATGCACTCGACTCAAGTCCGATGGCATTTCCATTGCACTCTTTTACGTCGCGGATCACGGATGATCTCGCGGAAGGAGCGCATGGAAGCGCCATTTCATTCGCAGGGTCTGATTAAAGAATTTCGGAATTCGGTCGGCACAGGATTCCCCGAGACTTGTTCTCCAAAACTAGTTTCGCCTCTTGTGCGGCCGATCGAACAAAGTGCGGCCGCACTCAAAGAATTCGACCGCGAAACTATTTTGCCAACCATTACAGAATTGGTTCAGCATGCGGCGACTTTGATTCGGTACCGCGAGTATTCGGCGGCTCAAAGTCTTTTACGCCATGCGCTCATGCATGACTCGAATTACACGCCGGCGATTTCGCTTCTTGCGGTGGTTCTCGAGCGAACCGGGCAACAGGACGAAGCCGTGAAGTGCCGGCGCGCACTCATTCGCCTGGATGCTTCTGCCGATAATCAGCTCGACCTCGCGGCATTGTATTACGGCCTCGAAAATGATGAGGCCGCATTCAACACATACCAATCTGCGCTTGCGACACATTCTGTTCCTGAGTCGCGACTTTTTGAGGTTTATAAGAACATCGGTAATATTTTGGTTCGTCGAGGTGATTTTGACGGAGCCGAGGACTTCTACAATCGCGCATTTACGATTGAGCCGAAGTCGGACTCTCTGCTCGTAAATTTTGGTACGCTCGAAATTAATCGTGATGACCTTGAGGCTGCCGGCGCGCGGTTTCGCGCTGCGATCGAAATCAACCCGAATAGCGATCGCGCCTGGGTGGGGCTTGCGCTGGTTCATCGAGCCAAAGGCGACTTCGAACTTTCGTGGGCTAATCTCGAGCGCGCTCTCGATTTAAATCCTTCGAATCGAACGGCACTTAAACTCATAGTCGAATGGGCGGTTCGCGATGGACGCGTTCAAGCAGCCGCTGCGAGACTCGAAACCTATCTGGCCACCGACGGTGAAGACGCCGAGATGGCATTTTCACTCGCGAAGTGCCAGACACTGATGGGCCGATTTAACGACGCATTGTTCGAGTGTGAACGTGTAGTTGCTCTCGACCCAGAGCAGGAAGAAGCCGTCCGACTCAGGCTGATTTTGGCCGAACGCATTCTTGCTGAAGCTGGTGCGTCTGCGTGATCAACGTCGCGAAGAACGGATCACAAGTTTTACAGGTGAACGGGTTGTCGACGGCCTCGTTGGTCAATCCCGACGGCGAGGGCGAAAAGTGGGCTGAAGCACAAGACGCGAGCCTAAAAGTTGCCGGTGCAGGCGAACCTATCGTTATCCTTGGTATCGGCTCGGCCTTTCACATTCAGTCGGTTCAGAAAAAACTTCGCTCGAAAGGGCATCGTGGCCGATTGATCGCATTAGATTGTTGCCACGAGTCAGTCGAGTTTGCGAATCGCAGCTTGGTTGATGTCGAGCTACTTCACGTGGATACCGCGTGCGGCGTAGATTTCTTTTTTGCCCGGCACGACGTCGCAAGCTGGGTGACTCAGCCGTTTGTTTTGCTTCGTCATAAACCGACATTCCAGCGAAGCGGACAGTCGCTTCGTTTCGTTGAAACTTGGCTTCTTGGCCGAACTCCTGAAGCGTTTTCGGCGCAATTGAAATTGCGCCCACAGATCGCAGCGGCCTTAAATGCCGACCGCTCTCGGCGGCTTGCCGAAACGCCGCTGGTGTCTGTGCGAGATCTTTCTAAGGCGTGGGATATCTCAAGCGAGCTCAAGACCGATCGTCGCCTCTTTAGAATTCTTGAGGAGCTTGTACGATGAAGATTCTGGTCGTGAATCTTTTGAGACTGGGTGATGTGATCGCGATGGCGCCCGCGATGAAGGCTATTCGTTTGCAAAACCCGGGTGCAGAGATTCACCTCATGGTGAACTCGAATTTTTCGGGCGCGGCACGACTGTTCGAAGGCCTACACCGGGTTCACCGTTTCGAACGCGATCGAATTCAAGCGGCCTGTGTTGAGGCCGATCGACCCATGTTTGAGGCTTACGATTGGCTGCAGCGTTTTGTTGAAGAAACGTCTGACGTAGGCTTCGATCATATCTACAATTTCACGCACAACCGCTTATCCGGTTGGCTGTGTGGTCTTTTGCAAGCGCCGAAGAAGACGGGACTCGTTCTTGACGGGTCGGGCGCAGTTTCTTTCGGCTCTTCATGGTTTCGCCATTTGAATCAACAAGTCGACTTCGACGATGTTCAAACTTTTAATCACACCGATATATTTTTAGGTGCCGTCGGCGGCTGGGAGCTTGTCAGCAAAGTCGACTTCTTCGACACCCTTTTGTTAGAATCCAAGTCGGGACGGGCCGAAGCCGGTGCACGCCTCTCGGGCCTTCAAATCTCGACACAGAAAATTGCATTTCAGATCTCTACAAGTGATCCGAAAAAAGAGTGGGGCGAGGCGAGATTCAAATCGCTGGCCGAGAAGCTTCTATCTGCGCATCCCGAGGCTCGAATTTTCGTAACCGGCGCGCCAAATGAACGCGAAAGAATCGAGAAATTTTGCAAGTCTTGTGATGTACCCGCTGGATTGATTCAGCCGGCTATTTTGACTCTGCCTGGAGTCATCAGTTTTCTTGAGGAAATGGATCTCTTAATTACTGGCGATACTTCAATTAAGCATCTGGGTTCGGCGGGTACGGCGCGGGTGATTGAACTCATCGCGGGCAGTGCCGATGCCTTCCGAACCGGAAGCTGGAAGCCGGGTGACTACGTGGTGGCTAGTCGAGAAGCCTGCGCACCGTGTGGCCACTCTGAGAAATGCCATCGGGATGTGCACGCATGTGCGATCGCGATCTCGCCGGCGGCGGTCGCCGCACTTGCGAGTTCTGTTCTAAGTGCGATGCAGCTTCGCGATGTCCGCGCCGCGATGCACGCCTTTGCGACCGTTCAAGTTTACACGGTTGATCGAAGTGAAGGTCCTGTTCAATTGGTTCCACTTCGAAGCGAACACATTACCGATCATGCACTTGCGTTGACAATCGAGCGTGCAGCTCGCCGCCTTTCACTTGAAAAGCGAGAAGGCCGCTTCGAGAAGTTAGACGTGGGATCCGAGATGTTGAAGGTGCGACAGGGATTACTGCGTCGATTTCCTGACGCTCGCCCGACCGAGCTTCGACATGCACTTGCCGATGGCGAAACGCGACTTCGCCATGCTGAGGGAATGTTGAATTCGCTAAAAATTCAGCTACTTCGATTAAAAGAGGCATTTCAAGACCCGAAACGGATGCTCGAAATGGTTTCGATGGTTGCTGCCATGAGAGGCCGTCTTCAAAAAAATCCGTGGACAAGGTTTATCGCCGAGCCGTTGATTCAAGTCATCGAAGATGATCGTTCGGCACCTTTCGCCCGATTTCGGAAATTGTCTGACGCTGTCCAAGACCTTGGAATACGTCTGGAAATCGGACTGAAACTTCTTCGAGGTCTCGAAATCGAACTCGAAAACGAAGCCGAAAACGAAATAGACAAAGAGGCTAAAAATACGAATTCAATCGAAACTCGAATTAAAAATTCGACTGGAGAACAAGCATGAAGAGCACACGTGAAAACCTACACATGACCGAGCAGCCTAACGCGTCGTCTTTTGGTACTCTGCTGGCCGTTCCGAAATCTTCGAAGCAGCTGGCGGCTGAGGCAGATCGGCTTCAGTTGCTGGTTCGGCTTTCTGATGCAGCCGCCCGAATTCGCGAAGAAACCGAGCTGATTCAACGCACGAGTTTTGCGGATCCCGCCGGTCGACTGCTGCGTATTTTGGGTGAGGCGGTCGAAGAACAAAGATTGGGTTCGGTCAGTCTTGAACGGGACCAGAAGTGAAGGTCCTTGTTCTGCAGCTCGCCCGACTGGGCGACATTTTTCAAACGTGGCCTGCGCTCCGCGCGCTTCAGCGGCAGGGCGCCGAAGTGCACGTTTTGGTACGGCCACGTTTTCGTGCGGCCGCTGCGGGATGCGATGGAATCGCTCGAATTCACGAATTTCAAACTGACAAGATACTGACTCCGATCTTGAAACATCCTGTCGAGGGGCTAAGGCCTTCGCTCGATGAGCTCGACGCACTTCTGCATCATTTAGACAGCGAAAATTTCGATAAAATAATTAATTTATCGTTTTCGCCGCTCTCATCGTGGATGACATTCGACCTCGCTATGCGTGCAAATGCGCGTTCGAAGCCTTTGGCCACCGTTGGCTACACGAGGCACATCGATGGCTCGCTTGCCATTCCTGACGATGCCTCGGCTTACTTCTTCGCCCAAGTCGGTTACCGTGCACAAACAGGCGCGACCGAAGCGGTTAATCGACTTTCGTTGCCGCGTATTTTTGCGACGATTGCGGGCGTCGATCCGGTCGAAGCTGATTGGCGGTCGCCCGACAATCTTGGTCAGCTAAGCTCTGAAATTAATCTACCTCGCGATTTTGTCGCAATTCACATCGGGGCCAGTGATGAAGCGAAAACACTCGACGCGCTTCAATGGGCTGCCATCGCGGCTCGTCTGTTTCGCGGAACTAAATTGCCAGTCGTGCTACTTGGCGCGACAGGTGAAATAGCGAAGGCGAACTCGATTCTTTGCACATCGGCTCGCCTCGGTGTTTCAAGCTTGATATCACTGGTCGGTAAAACCGACATCGCAGAATTGTTTTCGATCTTGGATCGTGCTTCACTTCTCGTTGCGGGCGACAGCGCCCTTGTTCAGATTGCCTCGCTAACTGGAACAAAAGTTCTCAATCTTTCTTCCAACACCGTCTCGCACTGGGAAACAGGCCCTGCGGTATCCGGAAGCCGAATTCTGGTTTACGGTGAGACTGTGCCGGCAGCCGATACTGTGCTGAGTGAAGCGTTAAAGCTTTTGATTGGTGTCGACCCAGATTTGAAGGCCTCTTTAAATTCGGATTCGCACGCAGATCGTGTTGTTCAAGGTCCCCTCGAGCCCGTGACGAACTTTACGAATAATGCTCATGTCGATTTTCTGTGGCAGTTAATTTCAGCAATTTATTTGGGTACACCAGTTCCGCGAGCCGACGATAGCCGAATTCAATCCGCTCTTCAGCAGTGGATAGAGATACGACAGATTGAATATCATCAACTTTCGGCGCTTCGTGACAATCGTGGAGACGCCAAACAAATCGGTTCGATACTCGACCGAATCGACCAGCTGACCCAGCTTTTGATTGAAGCCGAACCGAGGCTGGCCCCTATCTACAGGTGGTGGACAACCGAACGAATACGATTCGGCCCCGCGCCCCGCGTAGAACTTTTAGAGAAGTATATCGCTTTGAATACTCAGCTTGAGGCGGTGCTTCTAAGTTTGAGAGAAAACGAGGAACGACGTGACGGACAGCAACTGGACCTCTGAACAGATCGCTTACGATTTTAACGATTGTTCGACGGTCGGTGAAGTTATTCGTCGTCTTGAGTCGATGATTGCAGCGAAAGGCGAAGTCATCTGCGAAATTCGGGTCAATGGACAGCTGATAGATGAAGCCGAAGAGGCGCGACTTGCCGATGATCCTTTGAAGACTAATCCGCGGACCGCAATTCATTCTCTTTCGATTAGAACTGACCGACCTGAAAGTTTGATTGGTCAGGCACTTCGATCGGCACTTAGCTTTGTTCCGCTTTTGGCTCGAGCTAGCATCGGGACGTCACAGCGATTTCGGGAAGGCGACGTGCAGCTTGGAAGTGAGCAACTGAGCGAAGCTCTTGAAGGTTGCCAGTGGTTCGTCGAGACAATTCACCACGCGCGAGGTGCGGCATCTGGAATCGGCGCGGGCGTTCATCAGATCGAACGATGGCACGAGGCCGAAAAAATGCTGTTCCAGGTTGTCGGTGAGCTCACCGCGACCTTTGACCGGAAGGACTATGTTCTTGCGGCCGATCTTCTCGAATACGAGCTCACTGCAGCGCTTGAAATGTGGATTCCGGTTCTAAGTCATGAAGCCGATCGGCGTCCAGTTTGACGCGCGACGCGGATCTGTTGAAACTTAGGACGTGAATCGAGACGAACCAAACGGCCTGCGAAGCCAGCATCACCCGGTATCCGCCAGCTCAGTTTTTTATGAGGGACACGATCGCGACGGGGTCGTTCGCGAAGGCGCATATCGAGCGCGAGTTCCCGTCGTGTCCGCACTGCGTTCGACCACAAGCGAAGAGAACAGCTTTGTCGCAGCGTTTGTTTCAACCGAGAATTCAAATCTTGAAGAATCAATTTCGCGTTTGCGGCAGGCCGACCCCTATGCGCCGATCTGGATTGTCAACGAAAGTGGAGGCCGTTCTTCATCTCTAGCTGCAGAGACGTTAATGCGGTTGATAAATCATCATCGAGTTCGACGATGCATCGATCGCAGTCCGACAGCAGTCGAACTTGCAATCCGCGAAAGCCAAAATGAACGTGACGGAAAACAGAAGTCGGTAAAAAGCCGTCGCGAGCTTGG
>JALHOI010000167.1 GCA_022843085.1 Pseudobdellovibrionaceae bacterium | reverse complement strand
GTGGAGATAACGATGCCGAGTTTACAACTTGGGGCATGCTCGATATTCTTCCGAACAAGAAGCCGGCTGTGTGGCAAAATTCAGAGCAGAGCGGCACAGTGCTTTACATGGTTGATGGAACGCTGCACCTTTCGTTTGTCGATGAAAACGGAACTGGCGATGCGGTACTTGCCGAGCTCGGCGATCTGAAAACTGTTTTTCCATTTATAACACTAAATGACGATGTGCCTCTCGCAATCGACTATCACGTGATACCGCCCGCCGGAAATTCGCACTTAGAAAAGCCGATCGTTCTAATGAGCGTGAAAACAAAGACCGGGAAGGCCTTTACGTCGGCAATTCGTCTCAATTATTTTCTGCAAAACTTATTAAGAATTGAGACCTCGTTCAAACTTACTAATTTTAAGATGTCGAGTGAGGAATTGGTCGCTCGAACTGATGTTGTCGCAATTGTGAAGGAAAACACTGACGAAGGCAAAGACGACGACGGCTCGGAAGATAGCCCAAAATCTCGCATTCTTTTCGACGATCTCACGCCGGCCGCAAAGTCGCTTTCGGCTTACGAACAAAGATACGATGCTTCGAGGCCTCATGCGGACCTCATGACCTCAGTTACGGGGCGCACGGCTTACATTTTCAAACGTCCAAGTAGCACCATCGTGTTTGAACCGGGTCTCACATACGCACACTTCTCTTTGACCAAAGGAGTGTCAGATCCGTCGGGCCTCTATGTCGATGTTCTTGCTGACGGAATCACGGGCAATGAAACGACGCGTTTCGTAGGTGAAATTGTTCCGCATCCACTGATAAAAAAAGAATTGCCAGAAAACGAAGAGTATCGACGCTACATCTTTGCTGAAATCGCAGCCCCCAAACTTGGCGTTCAGTCTGGATCCGCGTCGCAATCTGACACAGATGATGGCCCGTCTATAGGATCAACGTCGGCGCACAACATGTACCTGATGGCCGTTGATGCCAATCGCTCGAAGGGTAAGTCTGGATATAAGTTCGTGCTCAGTGTGCCCGACAAAGAAGGTAAATATTCGCTGCTTCCGGTCGAACTGCCTCGCGGCGTAACGGCCGACATTAGCAGCTTTAAAGATGCGAACTTTATTCGAGGGCGAAAGTACAATAACTCATCTGTGTTTCTGATCTTGGCGTTTAAAGGCTCGGGTCCGAAAGGCGAAGCGTTTACGTACTCTGTTCATGTCAGTCTCACTGAAGATGGTTTTAGTACCGACGTCGTTAAAGTCGATGATCGTGCGATCGCCGTTGCTGACCTCAATCGCAGTTTGGGTTTCACAGAGGATGGTATTCCAGCGCTCGTGATGACTCCTGACCTCGCGCAAGAGGCTCATCAGTTCGCGATTTTCGATTTGCTGAAGGGCGGCAAAGTCTACCCGAATCAGAACTACACAAACAGCGATACACAGTACAAAGGAATGAAATTCGGCGACTTTAAGGGTGGCGTTGCCAACTTTCAAAACTTCTTGCGACCTGAAGATTCGTGGGCGACGACGTCGTTCGAAATTCGAACTGATTACCCGACTTTGGGGCGCAGTCGGGAACTGGCGCAGTTTGATAGCTTCATTGAGCTTGGACGGCAACTCGACGAAATGGCAAGTGCCAAAAATCCGGCCACGCGATTGCTGCTTGTTGTTCCCGAAGCACTTCGAGATCTGGTGTGGGATTTCGTCTTAAGTCGTGCGACTTCCGAAAAACTTGAAAACTCTGAGAACAGATTTAACACCAGTAACCGAAATCTGAATTTACAATTGATCGATGAAAAGCGTGCGTCGCAGGTTCAGTACTTCGCCAATCTAGATCTTTGGACTAAAATGGCCCGAACCGAACCGAATGAGCGGAACTTTTTAATTGCGCGCGTCGATGAGCTCGTTAGCTGGAAGGGTGAATCAGAAGACGGCGAAGCCGCTGAAATTTCATTTAAAATTCGTGAGATCAGTGCCGGAAGTTCGACTGACTTGTCGCCCATGACGACAAGCCGGCTCGACCGTGCTCCCCACCCGCTTTATTTGTTAGCTGCGGGTAAACCGATGAGCCTCAAAGAATTCAGAGCCGAAAAACCGAAGCCCGATGCGTCGATGATCGTGCTTGCGACACCTGAAGAATTGAAGGCGCTTGAAGATCGGGCCGGCGCTGAGATCGAACATGGCATGCTCGACGCATTTAAAATCCAAGAAATTAAAGACCCGGATCACGAATCGATGGCTCTCTCAATCACATCCATTTTCAGCCATCCCGACGTGAAGTCGCTTGGATTTAAATTTTCGGCTGAGCGAATTAAAGATGAAAAGTTTAACTCGAATGAAAGTTTTGACGTTGTTATCGACTACGCGATCAGCCGCTTCGCTTATTTCGTGACTGAAAAGAAAGAACCGATTTTTGAATCTTTCATGCGATTCCGGGCTGCGTTCGCAAATTCAGTGTTGACCGATAAAGAGGCCCGGCGAAGTCGAGTTCTCGATAAACACTTTGTTGAAAGAGTTTTGACGAAGGTCTTCGACATCCCGATGAACCTTCAAACGCTTCCCGCTGATGACCCGATGCGAATCTTAAGCGAGCAGCGTGCTTTGCTAAAGTGGCAAGAGGCCGGCTATGCGGGTCCCTTTGACCTCAAAGCCTCGATGCGCGACACGATCGTATCGCAGACCCGCGCCGACGCGGGAAAACCAATACCAAGTTCGATTATACTTTTCGGTAACACCGGAGCCGGTAAAACCTACGCGTTCAAGACCCTCGTCAAAATGCTGGGCCTTAAGATGTACGACTTTAACGCAACCGAGAATCCGGACGCACAGGCCATCATTCTTAACGTCGGGCAGCTTCTTGAAAGAAGCGGGCAAAATCGCGACGGAAACATGGATGCCGATCAGGCTATCGCGCACCTCGAAAAATTTCTTTCGGGCCCTAACGGCTACCGAGGTTGGATTCTAATCGATGACGTTCACGCGGCAAAAGATTCGGTCAAGGCCAAGGTCGTCAGTTGGCTGCGCTCGATTTTTGAATCGCAAGACGGCATGTACAGCTTTTCCCAGACGGGAACTCGTCGACCTATTCGAAATCTCAATATTTTTCTGACTCTTAACCCCACCGCTGATCAAGACCAGATTGGCAAGTACTCGAAGAGGCGAAACGAGCCGACGTCTGAGGAAGTTCTTCTCGCGACGCTGTCGACCGAAGAATTTAAAGTCGAGCCTTCGTTTCTTCGTCGATGGGGTCGAATCGTCAACCTAGATTTCATGCCGGCCGGAGCCAAGGGGCCTGAGCTGATCAACTCGATGGCGCGAGCATCGAACTCGCTTCTCAATATGCACAATATGATTGCGTTGGTTGATCCAAAGGTAATCAAAATGCTTGTGACCGGAAACTCGGAAGTCGATGCGCGTACTTTCTTGTCGGCCTCGACCAGCGCCTTGATAGAGGCGGCTTCGCCTAACATTTCGACTCCCACAGAAACCCAGCAAAGTGCTGTCGTTATGGTCGTGCCTGCACTTTCGAAGCGAATGGGTCGTATCCAAGCGTCGACGGACAGCCCAGGCGAGACAATCGCTCGATCTGTGCGCGAAGGTACGCGGACGCTTGCCCTTGATTCGGGCCTCGAAGGTCGACTCACGTTTCTTAGAATGATCGTCGATGCGTTTCGCGTGCCGATTTACGAGAGTTTTGTTCTTTCGCTTCAAGAAGATCCCCGTTTTTCGGGTGATGCAATGGCACAGCGAATGTTTCTTGCGCCGATTCTGACAGCCATGATCGATCATCTTCAAAAGCATCCAAACGTGACAGCAGCAGATCTCGGTGTGACCGCAAGTGATTTCGGCATGCGGACTCCGAACGAGCGCGAGCTTTTCAGATCAACCGTCGAACGAATAACAGCCAACGAAGATACAAAAGATCTTCCTCAACTTCCGCTTCGTGACCGTCTCGGTTCGACTTGGCAAGACATCGTAGGTGATTCGTCAGTCCCATCTGCGCGCAGTCGAGCCGATGTTCTCGGCAATACTCTTCTTCAAAATCGAAAGGCAATTGCCGATCGCCTGGTTAGCGTTCTTCGGGTGCAAGATCTCGATTCTATGCCGGATCCGGCAACTTGGTTGACGGGTTTGTCGCCAAAGTCTGGTCTTGACCCTAAACTTGTGGGCCGTGCTCTGGCCGAAAATCTTTGGACTTATCTTCCTGCAATGTTCGCCGAAGAAGTGAACCGCAACCACTCTGATCCAATTTCAACGTACTCGGCGACTCGGCTATTCTTGATTTCTGTCGACCGGTCGATGTTGCAGATGCCGTGGATGAATTCATCGAAGTTTTTACTTCGATCTCTTGAACTCATAACCCGAGATCAGGTTTTAAGTCAGAAGCCGGGCGTACAAAACTTTCTCTTTGCAGATCCCCAGCGCCTCGTGAAACCGACGATCACAGACTTTGTGTTTCAGATCATTGCCAGTTCACACGCAGCCGAAGAAGTACCTGCTGAGACCAAAAAGCGAGACCGCGCGACTTTCGAAGGTCAAAGTGCAAGCGGGCTGCTTGACGAATCGGCAAGGCGGTAATTCGGCGGCAGACTACTTAGAGCAATACCAGTTGCGAAAATCGAGATCGGCTGGTGCTGCAGGTGCCGACTTTAGCTGCACGCACGCGCTGTAAAATCCAAGCGCCGTGTAGCCGATCTGCTGGCACTTCAATGCTCCGTACGCACCATCGTCAATTTCGACACAGTCATAGCGCACGTTTCCAAATGAAAAACCGCTGATAAGTTTCACAAGTACCAATTCTGACCGGCCGTCACACGGAAAACGTCGGTCCTCACACCGTTCGTTTAGCCCATCGCGCACCAGCAAAAGGCCCGGCAACAAAAGATCGCCATCTTGCGGAAGGTACGGACCGCGCGAGTAAGGCGATGCCGTTGCCGATGACGCAGCAGAAAATCCAACGAAGGCGCAGACAATCAAAACCAACCGTTTCAAATTCGACGACATGATGAACCTCCGTCGCTAGAGGTAATGGTCGAAGCAAGGTTTTGGCAAGTTAGACCTTACTCTTCGTTCTCTACGGGCGCGTCAGATGGAGCGTCACGAGGTACGACGCCGGGTGATTCAGCTTCTTCCGCAAGCTCTTCGGCGTCTATTTCTTCGCGATCGGCGGCTTGATCAAATTCAGCTTCAAGTTCTTTCGATTCGCCCGAGAGCCCCCCGAAGAAAGCACTCGCTTCTTGCAGAGCCGACCGCCTCTCAAAGTCACTGATTCGGTTAAATCGTGCAAGTCGATTGATGATTTCACGCATCTGTCGGTAGGCAAAAGGCGTAAGTCTGTTTTTGTGGTAGCTGACCGAGTATTTTTTCGGATTCGGCAGCAAAAATGCGAGCCAGGCAGCTTGCGCAATCGTCAACTGCGCCGGCGAAACATCGAAGTAGTGTCGGGCGGCGCTTTTAACTCCATAGATCCCTTGATCAAACTCAACGACGTTTAAATATTTTTCGAGAATCGTATTTTTGTCGTAGCGGCGTTCGAGACGAATGGCGATCACCGCTTCGCGCACTTTTCTCAAAAGACTTTTTTCTGGTGAAAGGTACACGTTCTTAGCCAGCTGCTGAGTGATCGTAGACCCGCCGCGCGCCAAACGGCCTTTTTCAAGATTTGTTTCGAAACTTTTTCGAAGCTCGATCCAGTCAAGGCCCTTGTGATCCCAAAAAGCTGAATCTTCAGAAACGATCACAGCGTTTCGCATCGCGGGCGAGATCATTTTAAGCGAGGTATAGGAAGCCGAATCTTTGCACAGCCGAACTTCATACATGCGCGCGGTCAAGCACCCCGCGAGATCAGAGCCGTCTGGTATCGTGACGAAAAACCACGCGACAGACGCAATAGTAATCACCGCCGCACAAATCAAAGCCATAAAAAACCAGCCAAGCGGGGCTGCTTTGCGCATCAGATTCATCCCGTCGAATACTCCTTACTTTGGCTGCCGTAGAGATCTGATAAGACTATCTCTATCTTCAGCTTTGAAACAATTGAGAGTGAAAAAAGCGTCGGAATTCGGTTAGAACGGCGCTTTGAGGTTGCTGGGATGAGAGTTTAGCCGGAGGGGCCATGCACTATCTTCGAATAACGGCGTTTACTGCCGTAATCTTGTTTGCAGGTTGCACAAAAAAAGATGCAGAAAAAGGTACGGCGGCCCAATCTTTGCCGGCTGAAATCACGATCGGCCTCGTTCTCGACAAGGGCGGTAAAGACGATAAGTCGTTTAACGCAGCCGCCGTAGCTGGTGCAGAACGCGCGGCGAAAGAGTTTAACCTAACCATCAAAGACGTCGAAAGCCCCGACGATGCCGCGTTCGAGCCCGCGATGCGAACTTTTGCTGAAAGAGGAATTCCACTCGTGATCGGCATTGGCTTTGCTCAGGCCGACCCGATGAAGAAGGTGGCGCCGCAATTTCCGAAAACACATTTCGCGGTGGTCGACGCGGTCGTCGAGGGACCAAACGTAAGTTCTTTAATGTTCGCAGAACACGAAGGCAGCTATCTGGTCGGCTACCTCGCAGGACTCGCAACTAAGACGGGTAAAGTAGGTTTTGTCGGTGGTATGGAGGTCGCCTTAATTCGCCGATTTCTTCTCGCCTATGAAGCCGGTGTGAAGGCGGCCAACCCGAAAGCGGTTGTACTTAGTAACTTCGTTGGCATCACGGCGGCTGCTTGGGCCAATCCCAACAAGGGTAAAGAGCTGGCACTTTCGCAGCTCAGCCAAGGTGCGGATGTCATTTTCCACGCGGCCGGCGCGTCAGGAATGGGCGTCTTTGATGCTGTCGAAGAAAAGAAGGCACTTATTATCGGCGTCGATTCAAATCAGAATGCAATTAAGCCGGGTCTTGTTTTGACGAGCATGCT
>JALHOI010000166.1 GCA_022843085.1 Pseudobdellovibrionaceae bacterium | reverse complement strand
CAGCCGCTGAGTTTCGTGTGAAATAAATTTCACCGCTTCGATATTGGTCGAAGCTCTCCTCGTTCAGAGTAATTCGTGGTGAAGCACCCGTGGTTGCGAAATTGTTGTTTACGTAGAGGCTACTCGTCGGACTACTGGTTCCGATACCGACGTTGCCTCTTCGAAATGCAGCGGTTGAGTCTGAGACAACGAGGTTCGGGTTACCTGCCTGGCCAAATTGAAATTCCGGGGCCGCCACGAAAGATTCAGGGCCCCGCGCTTCGTAGCGAATGTTTCGCTGATTGCTTAACCCTTTAAAGACAAAATCGACGAGGTCGACGGACCCCGCTTGTTCGAACATCGCACCGTTAACTCCACTTCGATTCTGTAAATTTAAACGTACTGTACCGAATTCGTCACCGGTCGCCTCGAGCGAGACACCTGTGGCGCCTGTAATTTTCGAGTTCGACGTGGGTAGTCCGATGTTCCCACTGACGGTGAGTCTTTCACTTGGGGTTGTTGTTCCAATGCCGACTCGTCCGGTACTATCGATTCGCATCGATTCAACAGTACTGCCGCTAAAAAACCGAATGTCTTGCCCAGTATTCCATGCTTCTAAATTCAACCCAGTCGCATTGAATCCAGTTCCTACAACCATTCGATCTTGCCGGTGTGCTGTCGAGCTATCCGATGGGTACACGCCGAGGAGACCTGAGCTGTCCGAGGCCGTCAAAAGAATCGCAGCTCCGGCCAAGGTGTTTCCTAACGGTGCAGTGCTATCAATCTTCATGATTGTTGAAGCGGTGTTTGTCGTAGAAATATGAACGGGGAAGCTCGGACTCGCAGTTCCTATACCGACATTCCCGCTCGAACGATAGACATCACCACCAACAACAGTCCACGCACTGGCTGAAGCCGGAAGTCGCGCGGCCGGAACCGTACCGGCTGTGATCGCGCCGCCGTCGAGGCCCGCGATGTTTGAACACACAAAGGTGTCGGTGAGTGACGACCAGGTCAGCGTCTGGGAGGACGCGCACGTCGCTGAGCCGGCAAACTGCTGAGTGCCAGCGGCAGTTTTTAAGTCACCGATGTTAAAATTTGTCGGAGTCCACGCGGTCGTTCCGCCGCCAATGTATTTTAAAACTTGGCCATCGAGTGGTGCGGTGACCGATACCCCAACGCCTTGAATCCGTGAGACGGTGGGGCCGGGGTAGGTGCCAGACAAGTCGCCTGAAGCGGCTCCGGTCGGCGCGCCACCGCTTGCGCTGCCGATGGAATCCCACGTGGTGCCGTTGTCGCGGTAGATTTCGCGTGTGTCGGTCGAGATCCAGATGCGGCCGGCGGTTGTCGCCGAGCCTTTGGCTGCGTTGAGACCACTTTGAAAGCTTGGCGTGCCGCCTAGATTTTGAATTGCGAACGGCACGTCAGCTGCGACCAGCGAACGAAATGTCGGCGTACCGGTTGATCCATCGGGCGAAGCAAAAACTCTTCCGGTGGTTTGCGCAGCCCACGTGACCGCGATTGTTCCGGCGGCTGTAATCGGGGCACCGGTCACAGTGAGTTCAGATGGAGCCGTGAAACCGACGCTTGTGACCGAGCCGGCACCGGTACCTAACGTCGATGGGCCGACCGAAGTTTGAAATTTGATGCGGCTATCAGATGAGTCAAACCAAATTGCGCCGATCGGCGGCGTTGTCGGCGCCCCCGGCAAAACGGGAAGCTGCGCGCCGCTACCTGAATTCGATCGCATGTAGTTCGTACTTGTTCCGTCAATCACCGAGGTCAGGGAGTTGAATCGGGTGGTCGAGGTAAACAGACTTTCTAAGTTACTCTGCGAAAGCGCTGAACCCGCCGCGGTGTTGACACGCAAGACATCGGTGCTGCGCAGACCCTGAAGAGTTTCGGCGCGCTCAGCGACAACCGCGTTCGGAACCGAGTCGATGGTTAGGTCAGGCGATAGAACACGGGCAACTGAACCCATTGTTGCCGGTGCAATTGTGATGCGAACAAACCGTCGCTGGGCCGACACGGGCGGCACCGTACACGGGCTTCCGTTTGAGAGAAGTTTTCCGTTGATCGCCGAGACGTTTTGAAAAACCGTTGCCATCGTGTTCGCTGAATCGCCGGCAGTTCGTTTTGTGTTGCCGACTTCGGTACCAACCTGAACAGTGAAGTAGCCTTTCGAAGCAAGCGTGCTGATGCTTTGTGTTTCCTCGTACAGCACGCAGATCTTTGCGTCGTCGAGAACTTGAATTTTGAATTCAATCGAACCGTCTTGAAGCGCCGTCGTCGCCGCTGTGTCACTAAAAAGTTGTCCGTCGAGCGTGAAAGATTGTGGAACATCAGCGGCGCTCGCAGAACTAGTCGGAACTAAAACAGCCAAGACTAAGAGGAAGGAAACCAGAGAAGAAAACAGCGCAGCGCAAATTGCGCTCGCAACGCCTTGAGGACGATTCGACATTTTCTGTTTGAAATCTGTCATGTCTCTGTATCGGACTTATGCCGAATCGGCTTGTGTCGATGGGGGTTCGGGCGTCTTGAACGAATCAGAATGATATTCTTTGAGGCACCCGGAGGGTGAAATCGTCTGCAATTGGGACATCATAATAGATTAATAAAATTAAATTAATGAGTTCAACTCTTCAGTCGATGCTGTTGAGCTCGTAGTGCAGTTGGCCGCGAAGTGAATCGAGCTGCGTGAAGAGCTCGACCGAATCTTTTGTTTTGGTGAGCCTCGTGGCCTTGAGATGCGTGTCGAGAGTTTCGAAAAGTCTCTTGCACGTATTTTCTGTTTCGCACTCGTAGGCGCGCAGCTTCGAAAGCGCCTGGGCTCGTTCATTCAGGTTTCGATCATAGAATGCGGTCGCGATAAAAAGCGGAATATTGAGTGATGTGACAGACTGTCGCTTGATGCACTTACGCACCCTTGAATCGGCGAAGGTCTTGAATGGCACAGTCATTTCATTTTGGTAGTTGATTGCAATTTCGTTACAGCCGGGTCGCGCCGGAATCGCCCACCCTAAGTCTGGCGCTGCGGTGACCGCGAAGATGCAGCTGACGACGAACAAAAAAGACTTCAGGCTTGATCGGAACTTTGCGCTCGATGTCGACATGCTCTAAGTTTCGATCTGATCAAGTAGATTGGCAACGCGACCCGGGTCGAGAAAAACCTAGTCCAACGCCGCTCTACTCGAAGCGATCTGCTCGAAATGGCCATGGGTCGGTCAGTGGCGTGCGTCCGATGATGAGGTCTGCGGCCAGCCGACCCGACCCAGGTGCCGACTGAAAGCCAAGAAGCTGGTGACCAGCGCAATAGAATAAGTTGCGCAGCTTTGTCGACGGACCGATGACGGGAACCCCGTCGGGGGTGCACGGCCTTAGACCTCTCCACACATCGCGAACCGACGACAAATCGTAGAGAGGGGCAGACCCAGTTTCGTTTTTGCCAGCTTCGCTAGGTTTATCAAAGTGAAGATATTCCTGCGCGCCCCGGTGAATGCCGCGAACTCGATTCGGAGAAATCGAGAAGTCTTGATCAACGAGTTCAAGTGTTCCGGCAAGCCGAACAGAATGTTCGAAGGGAGTAATCGCGATTTTTCGCTCGATAATCATGATGGGATGATGAGGTTTGTTTTGTTTCATGTCGACACTCATCGAGTAGCCTTTGCCACCTAGTATCGGAATCGCAAGATCAAGTTTCTTTGCAATCTCGTTCGACCACGAGCCCGAAGCGAGTACGACAAGGTCGGCTTCAAAGTCGCCTTGAGTGGTGTGAATACGGGCGATGCGCCCGTCTCGAACGTCAAAGTCGAAAGCCTCAGTCATCGAAATCATGCGTCCGCCGCGCTCGACGAATTCATCCATGATTGCGAGGGTCGCCTCATAAGGATTTGCTTGAGCTTCGTCGGGAAAATAGACCCCACCCTGCACAATCGGTTTCAGCGAAGGTTCGAATTTAAGAAGTTCTTCTTGCTCGAGCCAGCGCCCGGCGATTCCTCGCTGATTCATCAGCTGCATTTCAAGGTTGGCAGCACCAAGGCCTGCTTTTGTCGCGCTCACCATCAGTAATCCGTGTGTGTCGAAACCCATCTTGCGTTTTGTGCGCGTCGAAAGTTGCCTGTAGTAATCAAGACTGAAGGTCGAAATGGCGGTCAGAACCGCAACGGATTCCATCATCCGCTTTTGATTCATGGCCCGAAGAAATTGCCACATCCAGCGAAACAAAGTCGGATTCACTTGGGGCTGAATGTAGAGGGGACTATTTGAATCAAGAAGCCAACCCACGGATTTCCAAAACATTCCGGGTTGGGGCAAAGGCATCGCAAAGCAGGGAGTTAGCCAGCCGGCGTTTGCATACGAGCACGCTTGCCCGGGTTGGCCTCTCTCAATCAGCGTGACGTTTCTTCCAGAGGCTTGAAGTTCGTTTGCGACGCTTGCACCAACGACACCGCCGCCAATCACGAGCACATCTACTTTTTGAATTGCCATTCGGCGGATCTTGCTCGGCCCCTGGGCACTAGGCAAGTGCCGACTGCTGTTCTCAACATGCTGAAATCTAGCGCAGTCCATGCGAACGTTCCCTACGCGGCTCCATGTCAGAAGGCCTTTCTACTTCTACGATTGAAGATGTGTGTGCCATGCTCGTCGGCTGAGCCGGCAATTTGAAATTTTCGATAGGGAGTCGCAATGAGCACGAAGATGGAACGCGTATCTAAGAAGTCTGGATTTTTAGTCACTGGTCTTGTGACTGGTTTGGTCGCAGGACTCGCAATCGCTGGATCGGCGCAAGCTGAAACGTCAGCACAAGTCGCAAGCAGCGCTCAGACGTCATCTTCGACCTTCCCCACACCACGAGAAGTTCTTCAAGAAGGTTTAAGCCCCAGCGTCGGTGTGACCCTTGGTGCCGTGAACCCCGAAGGCAGTTACCGCACGGGCAGCGAGTACGGTGTGAACTTCGCCTTTCAGCCGTACATTCCATTCGGACTTGGTATGTCATTCACGTTCTCGAAAAATCAGTCGAAGAACGCCAACACACGAGACCTCGACCGCACAGCAGCGATGATTCGCGGGACATATAATTTTGGCGGAACCATCACCGTGATCAAAAATAGTTTCGTCGGCTTGATGACAGGCCCGGTGATCAACCAAGATGCGACTTACTTCGGTGTTGCTCCGGTCGTCGGTTTTGATATTCCGGTTCGCGAGTGGTCTGGCAAATACCTGTCGTACCTATCGGTCGGAGCCGAGGCGAAGTATATGATCGTCAGCAGCAACGAGTCTGACGGCCTGACCGTGAATGGCGTTGTAAAATACTGGTTCTAATGTGAGTGGTCGGCGATCGGCCCGTGAGACACGGCCGAAGCGTCGACTTCTGATCGAACTCTGATCGAACACGTTTGGGAAGAAAAGACCTCTCGGTAGCTCGAGAGGTCTTTTGCTGTTCAGATACTAGAGGGCTTCAATCTGAAGGAGTATACTCTCAACCTTTGTCAGATCGCTTTTCGCTTCGCGGATGAGCTGAACCGCCTCGGCCTGACTGAGTGACCCTTCGGACATCTTTTCACAAACGAGCGGCTCGAGCGGGTCGGTGATGAGATAGATAGATTCGTGCTGAGGCCAAAGATTATCTTTGTTGTTACTTCCGCCAGCGCAGAGCGGAATAAAGTGGTCAATTTTAAAATCGCGGCGAGGCATTGAGCGCACTGCATAGCCAAATTCTTGGTCATATTCGCGAATGATTTCGTTTTTCAGTCGGCTGTCGACATTGCGATCGCAGTATCGAATTCTCTCGGGATAGCGGAACGCTCGGCTCTGTTGGCAAAGTGAACCTGGCGTCATCTCGGCCCGCGGCCCCGTCGGAAAGCTTTGACCGGCAAACGAGAGGCTTGAAATCACCAACGTCATTGAAACGATGAGCGAACGAACGGTCGAACGAACAAACGGGCCACAAATCATTTTGTACTCCAAGCAGTCAGACATTTACGGTGTCTGGTAGAAACGCCGAACCCTATTTTCGGCTTATATCTTGAAAGCAACACTCAACTTGCGTGAATGCTGGCAGCCCTATCCGTGTGCTGCGCCTTAACGGTAACTCGGACCTCGCAGCCGGGGTCAAAAACATTTGAAGAATGGCCAAGCGCGGCGTAAGCGAGGTAGGATGAAAAAGACCCTTTCGACTCCGGTTCTCCTGCTGATCTTGATATTTGGCGCGATTCTTTACTTCGGTGCGGCGCCGAAAGCAGATCGCCCGACCTGGTTTCTTGAGAACCTGCCGGTCTTTTTGATGATTCCGATTTTGCTGAAGTTTCATCCGCGACTGAATTTCACAACTTTTACTCTCGTGGTCCTGGCCATTCACGGTTTCGTCTTGATTGTCGGCGGGCATTATTCTTACGCCGAGGTCCCGATCGGCCACTGGTTTCAAGAGACTTTTGATTTGAAGCGGAATCATTACGACCGCGTTGGCCATTTCATGCAGGGTTTTGGCCCCGCTGTCGGACTTCGCGAACTTCTTTTGAAAACCAGCGTGCTGACGAGGGGTTGGTTTCTTTCGCTCGTCGTTTTTTCGATGTGCCTCGCGTTCAGCGCATTCTACGAGATGATCGAATGGTGGACGGCACTCATCATGGGGCAAGGAGCCGAGGCGTTTTTAGGAACCCAAGGCGATATTTGGGACACGCAGTGGGATATGTTTCTTTGTGCCGTCGGCGCACTTTTAGCGCTACTGCTTTTTGCGAAGCTGCAGGACCAACAGATGGACCAGAGCCCACGCGCTTCAAAGCCTGCGTGAAAAATTTCATTCGAATTTCTATCGGTGTGATCTTGAGTCTCGTATTCGTTTATGCGGCCACTGTTTTGGTTGTCGTTCCGAAAACCGTGAAATCAGAAATTACCCGTGCGGTGAATGGCAACTGTTCGAGCTGCAAATTTGAATTCGCCTCAATCTCGTTCGATTTTTTTGATCCCGGCCGCGCCACCCT
>JALHOI010000165.1 GCA_022843085.1 Pseudobdellovibrionaceae bacterium | reverse complement strand
TATGCCTTACATCTCGAGCTCGATTATTTTTCAACTTCTGACTGCTGTTGTGCCCGCACTCGAGCAAATCAAAAAAGAAGGGGAGCCTGGTCGTCGTAAGATTACCCAGTATACGAGGTACGGCACCGTGGTTCTCGCAATTATACAGGGATTGGCGATTGCGACCTGGCTGATGAATTCAAATTCGAACGGCAAGCCGCTTGTTTTGTCGGCGTCCGTGGCTTTCGTGCCGTTCCAAGTTATGACGGTGCTCACGCTGACCGCTGGCACATGTTTTATCATGTGGCTGGGTGAGCAAATTACCGAACGAGGTTTCGGCGATGGCACGTCGCTCATCATTTTCGCGGGGATTGCGGCGGGTATTCCTTCCGGTGCGATCAACCTTTACCAAATGGTGGTGAACAAAGAAATGAACGGTCTTGTTGCTCTCGTTATCGTCGCGATGATGGCGACAGTGATTGGTTTGATCGTGTTCCTCGAGTGGGGTCAGCGTCGAATTCCGATCCATTTCTCTCAGCGTGGCGGGAAAGCAGTCCTTGGCTCACAAGCAAGTCATTTGCCCCTTAAGATCAACTTGTCAGGTGTCATCCCACCAATCTTCGCAAGTTCTCTTTTGATGTTTCCGGCCACCCTGGCCCAGTTCACCCAAGCGCCTTGGTTGATGGCGCTTCGAGATTCACTGACTCAGACCGGTGGTCTTTACCTCGTTCTGGAAGTGACCCTGATCGTCTTCTTTTGCTTCTTCTACACAGAAATTGTTCTGAACCCGGTTGAGATCGCCGAAAATCTAAAAAAGGGCGGAAAGTTCATTCCTGGGATTCGGGCTGGAAAAAGTACGTCAGACTACATTCAGCGCGTCATGGACCGCATCAATGTTGGTGGCGCGATGTACCTTAGTGCGATCGTCGTTTTGCCGACTCTGCTGATCGATAAGCTTAAGGTTCCGTTTTATTTCGGCGGGACTAGCATCTTGATTCTGGTTGGCGTGGCGCTAAGCACCACGCAACAGCTTCAGTCGTATATGATGAACCAGCGCTACGAGGGTCTGATTCGTGGAGCCAAGCAGCGCACGCGCCGAGTTCAATTTTGAACATCATTCTTTTCGGCGCACCAGGCGCGGGCAAGGGCACGCAGTCCGCGCTGCTAGTGGAGCGCAAAGGCATGCGGCAGATTAGTACTGGCGATATCTTTCGTGCTCACATTAAGCAAGAAACTCGGCTCGGATCCGAGGCAAAAACCTTCATGGATGCCGGCCAGCTGGTTCCAGATTCCATCGTCGTTGGGATGGTTGAGGATGTTTTAAAAGATCTTGGTGGGCAAAACTTCATTCTCGATGGCTTTCCACGAACGGTTCCGCAAGCGGAAGCGCTTGAAATGATGCTTCTCAATAATGGACTTAAAATTGGGAAAGCACTTTTTCTCGAGGTGCCTATGGCGGTTCTGATCGCTCGTTTGGCCGGGCGCCGCGTATGCACGAACTGTGGTGCAACTTATCACGTTCTCGTCAAGCCTCCGGCCTCACCGGGCGTCTGTGATCTGTGTGGATCTGCGGTGGAGCAGCGTCAGGACGACAAAGAAGACGTTGTACTGACTCGGCAAACTGCTTACGCAACCTCGACCGAACCGCTGAAGGAATACTTCGCCCAAAAAGGTCAGTTCGTGACCGTTTCGGGAGTCGGAGAGACCGAAGAGATCTACAATCGGCTCAGCGCTCATCTTTAACGCTAGAAGCGTCAGGCCAGAAATGCGCCCTTTCGGCGAGAAGAAGCGACCTGACTAGAACGCAGTAAAGCACGGTTCGTCTGGAGGTCACTGACCGGTACATGGACCGACAGGTTCGGCCTGGCACGGCCGGCCCAATTTTAACCGACCGCTCCAACTCTGACGCGACCGCTCCAACTCTGACGCGACCGCTCCAGGCAAAAATTGTGCTAACAGTGCAGTCTGTTACTGGACATTGGGGCCGTGGACTGTTAACACCGCACGCTGGGTTGTTACGAATTTGACGTGAATGTGGCGATTTTGCTCCTCGAAACAAAGGCGTGAAAGTCATCGCGTGAGCGTTGAATTGTAAGAAGGTTTGGCTTCCAGTTTCGGTCGTTAGCGGCTGTTGTCCGATCAACCAAGTACGGTTGCGGACAACCTAAGGACCACGAGATGAAGAAGTAAAACCAGGAAGTTTTGTCGACATTCGAGTGCTGATTTTGCTGAAAAGCGAATTCGGTCGAGATTGAATGCGAAACTTTCTGCTGAGTAAATTTGAAGTGAGAAAACACCTCGAATTAATTTTTTAAAAACAAAACTTTGTTCGCGCAGCTTGTTGGGAAGCGAGAAATCGACCAACAACGGGCATCGAGCGATCGAGGAACAGAAGCTTTTGAAAGGCACAAAATGAAAGTGCGCGCTTCCGTGAAACGGATCTGCAACAAGTGCAAGGTTCTCAAACGCAAAGGTGTTATTCGCGTCATTTGCGAGAACCCTAAACATAAACAACGGCAGGGATAATCGATGGCTCGTATTGCTGGCGTGGATTTACCACGTAACAAAAGAGTTGAAGTTGCACTTCAATACATCTTCGGAGTGGGTAAGGCCCGTTCGAAAAAAATCATGGAGTTCGCATCTTTGCCAAAAGATTTGCGCTCTGACGATTTGACCGATCCGCAGATTGCTAAAATTCGTGAATTTCTTGAGGCCATCAAGGTTGAGGGTGACCTCCGTCGTGATGTTGGTTTGTCGATCAAGCGCTTGATGGATCTCGGTTGCTACCGTGGTCTTCGTCATCGCAAAGGTCTTCCTGTTCGTGGTCAGAGCACTCGTCAAAACGCGCGAACCCGCAAGGGCCCACGCAAGACGGTCGCGAACAAGAAGAAGGCGGTATAATCGATGGCTGCTAAGAAAACCGGTAAGAAAAAAGTCAGAAAATCAGTCGCCCACGGCAAGTGCTTTGTACAAGCTGGGTTCGGAAACACGATCGTGTCGCTCACTGATCCAACAGGTGAAGTTATCGCGTGGTCGTCAGCTGGACATTTGGGTTTCAAAGGTTCGCGTAAAGGAACACCGTATGCGGCTCAGCTCGCAGCGGAAGACGCAGCGAAAAAGGCAATGGAGCAGGGTCTACGCTCTGTTGATTTGTTCTTGAAAGGTCCCGGCGCAGGCCGTGAACCGGCTGTGCGTTCTTTATCGTTGGCGGGAATCCGCGTCGCGACTATGCGTGACGTGACTCCCATTCCTCACAACGGGTGCCGACCTCCTAAACGGCGCCGAATCTAGGAGTTAAACAGTGAGTTGCATTAACGAAAGCGTCTGCAAATTATGCCGTCGCGAAAACGTGAAGCTCTTTTTAAAGGGCGACCGTTGTTTTACAGATAAGTGCTCGTTTGAACGTCGCCCGTATCCTCCGGGACAACACGGCCAGAGCCGTTTGAAATTCTCGGAATTCGCACTTCAGCTTCGCGAGAAGCAGAAGACGAAGCGTTACTACGGTGTTTACGAGAAGCAGTTCCGTAAGTACTTTCACGAGGCGGATCGCCGCCGTGGCGTAACGGGTACCGAGCTCCTACGTCTTCTTGAGACACGACTTGATAATGTCGTTTACACACTTGGTTTTGCATCGAGCCGCCGCGAAGCGCGCCAGCTTGTAAAGCACAATCACTTCTTGGTGAACGGCGCGAAAAACAACATCCCTAGTTTCAATGTGAATAAGGATGATGTGATTGAAGTTCGTGAATCGAGCCGCGCGATGAACAAGATTCTCGCGGGTATCGACAGCGCACAGAAGCGTGAAATTCCAGGTTGGTTGCAGGCCGATCATGGCGCCTTCAAAGGCACTGTGAAGGATGCTCCAAGCCGCGAGAACATCACGTTGGCTGTCGAAGAGAATATGATCGTCGAATACTACTCGCGATAAATCGTGTTTTGAGGGTCGCTCGATGTGAGCGATCGTCTTTGGTATCGATAAAGTTTAAGCAATTAACGAGACGATT
Organism: Pseudobdellovibrionaceae bacterium; assembly: GCA_022843085.1. Classification (GTDB taxonomy): domain Bacteria; phylum Bdellovibrionota; class Bdellovibrionia; order Bdellovibrionales; family JAMPXM01. Next base: position 3,023 of record JALHOI010000165.1, on the reverse strand, counting down.
AGGCTAGGAGACAAAGGGTGCAAGGTCAAAACCATGGGGCGCATTCGGGCGTTCATCACGGAAGCATGCAAGAGCATTACTACAAGTTCTGGCGCGACCTGATTAAACCAAAGGGCTACGAAGTCGAACGCGAAACGCTGTCGGATGAATACGGTAAGTTCATCATCCGGCCGCTCGAGCGTGGCTACGGAGTCACTCTTGGAAACTCACTTCGTCGCATTCTGTTGAGCTCAATGATGGGTTCAGCCGTATCGGCAGTGAAATTCGACGGAATTCTTCACGAGTTCTCGACGATGCCTGACGTTCGCGAGGACGTAACAGATATCATCTTGAACCTGAAACAACTGCGTTTCAAACAGCATAGCCCCGAGGCACAGACGATTCGTATCACGAAGTCTGGCCCCGGTGTTGTGACCGCTCGCGATATTCAAGTGAACGATAAAATCGAGATCTTGAATCCCGAGCAAGTCATCTGCACGCTCGGTCCTAACGCGAAGTTCAGCTGCGAGCTGTTCGTCACGTTCGGTCGCGGTTATGTGTCGGCCGACGAGAACGCACACCAGTTGCCAGTCGGCTTCATCGGTGTTGACGCTCTGTACAGCCCGATTCGCAAGGTGAACTACCATGTGTCGAACGCACGAGTGGCTCAACGTACCGATTACGATGCGTTGACCTTCGAGGCGTGGACAGATGGTTCGCTGAAGCCAGAAGAAGCGGTCGCATTGGCGTCGAAAATCATGAAGGAACAGCTTCAGATTTTCCTCACGTTCGATGAGGCCATGGAGCCAACTGAAGAACAAGAAGTGAAATCATCACCTGTTCTGAACGAGAATTTATTCCGTTCGGTCGATGATCTCGAACTTTCCGTTCGATCGGCGAACTGTCTGAAGAACGCGAATATCCGATTCATCGGTGAACTCGTTTCTCGCAGTGAAGCTGAGATGTTGAAAACTAAAAACTTTGGACGCAAATCGCTCAATGAGATCAAAGAGATCCTCACTGAGATGGGTCTTCACCTCGGGATGAAAATCGACGGGTGGCCTCCGCAAGGATGGGATCCAAACACAGCGATTCCACGTAAGGACGCTTAAACAATGAGACACAACGCACGTGTAAAACATTTTGGCCGTAAAACTGGTCCGCGCAAGGCCCTCTGGCGTGGACTCGTGAACTCGCTCGTCGAGCACGGCCGTATCAAAACAACTTTGGCGAAAGCGAAAGAACTTCGCCGTCACGTTGAAAAAGCAATTACGGTTGGCAAGAAGCAAACGCTTCATGCCCGCCGCTTGCTTCTTTCGCGTTACCCGAACGAGGGCGTCGTTTCGACGATCATGTCGGACATTGCTCCACGATTCCAAGACCGCGAGGGTGGTTACACTCGTATTTTGAAGTTGGGAGTACGACCTGGCGATAGCGCAGAAATGGCTTACATCCAGTTCGTCGACTTCAGCGCAGCTGAAAAAGCTGAGAAGTTGGCAAATGTTGATGAAAAAGTAGTTGCTGCGAAGAAACGGACAGCTTCGAAGGCCGCTGATGCGAAGAAAAAACGCGTGCGCAAGCTTCAAGGTAAAGCGCGCGCTGTTTTAGCTGCGAGCCGCAAAAAGAAGTAGAGTCACGGCGAGGGTCGACCTCGCGGGTTCTGATTCGAAAAAATTTTTGGCGGAAATGGTTTGGCTGTCGGTCGACGACAAGCAGGCTAAGGTCAGACATTAGTCAGTTAATTCAGACGTCAGTCAGTTAATCGAGAGGCTGGGGAAACCCGGCCTCTTGCTTTTCGTTTTGACGAGCCGGGGTCGCATAAGTTTGATTGATGGCTAAGAGTTTCGGAGGAAACGTGGCTAACGCACAAGGCGGCGCTCAGGCGACTCGCACCAAATTAATCTGGGCAACCGGCTTCATGGTCTTCGTCGCTCTGCTGTTCGGCCTTTGGTGGATCATGAAAGTGAAGTTTGACGCCGATGTCACGCCCGAGGCGTTCACCTATGTTGCAAAGTTTGAAAAAGATGGAGTTCCACCCGTTGATGCCGTGGATCTACAGGGCTCGCCGTTCGATCTCGCGAAAGTTCAGACGCCGGTCGTTATTATTAACTTTTGGGCTTCATGGTGCGGACCTTGCGTCGAGGAGTTTCCGTCGATGTTGAAGCTAGTCGAAGCGCTTCCAGGGAAAGTCACCATCGTCGCCGTCTCAATGGACGACAACGAAAAAGATCTCAGAGCCTTCGCGAAACTTTTTAAAGTACCCCGAGCGGGCTTCGACGTTCTCTGGGATCGCGAAGGCAATGTGAAGCGCACCTACGCGGTCGGTAAACTTCCCGAAAGCTACATCGTCGGCTCGGATCGGCGTCTGATTCGAAAAGTACTCGGCATCGAAGATTGGGCGACCGAGAACGCGATCGCGTATTTCAAATCTTTATCGGAAAAATCTGGCACACCCGCTCAAGGTGAACCTGAAAAGCCGAGGTAGCCGCTTGCACGGAAGCTGGCTTTGATCCGCTCTCTCGTCATTTGCGGCCCAAGGCTTTTCGGATGCGAACCTTGTCTAAAAACCGAATTTCTTTTTGAGGTCTTCGACGGCTTTGCCGGCCTCGTTTTGCAGCTTCGACTTTTGCTCGTTAATAGCTTTGTTCTTTTCTTTCTCGAGCTTGCCTTTGAGCTCATTCACGGCGCCTTCTTTTCCTTGGAGGACTTTTGTGATGTCTCCTGAAGTCGAGGCGAATTCACCCAGCAGTTTGTTTTTCTCTTTGCCGATGACGTCGTCAATCATCGACTGCAGCTTAGCCTTTGCCTCGTTGATCTTAACTTGAAGCTGCTTTTCGAAACCGAGTTGAAGTTCGCGGCCAAGATTTGAATCGAACGAGAAATCGAGATCTGTCCAGGTTCCCTTTACGCCTGCGTTCAGCGTAACTTTGGGAATACCAAGAATGATGGCTTTTAAAATCTGGTCGACCATCTCGGTTTTTGCGGAAACATCGTAGGCGACCTTGTCGAAAGTGGACTGAATCGTCATCGCAATCGTCTGGCCC
>JALHOI010000164.1 GCA_022843085.1 Pseudobdellovibrionaceae bacterium | reverse complement strand
CAGCCTCAAGACCCTCTTGGGTAAACGTTCGCTCATCACCCGGTTTCGGCCGGTCCGTAAGCCCCACCGACTGCAGATGTCGAATGACTGAAACGCGCTCTTCGGCCGGAATCGTCGCGACATCAACGATATCGGCTAGGGTTACTTCGCCCGACGATTCAATAGCCAAGTTGACCGCCGGGCGAATCACGATCGTCAGTGATCGATCGACGACGGGCATTTCGGCTTGGGCACTAGAACCCGCGAAAACTGCCGCGACCAATGAGACTGCTAGAAAGAGTGCTTCACCAAGAACAACCATAGGCCCCTAACGCAATTGATTCGTCGACTGCAGCATCTGATCAGATGCCTGAATGACCTTCGAGTTAGTTTCATAAGATCGCTGCGCCGTAATCATGTTCACCATCTCGTCGACGATGTTCACGTTCGAAGCTTCAACTTGACCCTGTGCGAGCTCACCTAAGCCATTTTGACCGGGTACGCCTTGGGCCGGCAAACCGCTCGCGCCCGATGGCATGAAGACATTCTTGCCCATGGATTTCAAACCTGCGGGATTCACGAAGTTGACGACTTGAATCTGGCCGATCGCCTGCGGCTGAATCGAACCCGCTGTCGTGATCGTCACGGCTCCGTTGGGCGCGATGTCGATACCGGTCGCGTTGGCTGGAATCGTCACCTCGGGCTGCAGTGCATTTCCGTTTTTATCCACGATTCGACCGTTTGGATCTTTTTTAAACTGTCCATCTCGCGTGTATCCGATTTGTCCATCAGACAATTGCACGGGAAAAAAACCGGGACCTTCGATCTGAATATCGAGGGGATTTTTTGTAATCTTCGCGGCCCCCTCTTCAAAATCTTTTTGAATTGAAGCAGTACGAACTCCGAGACCGGTCTGTACCCCGGTCGGAGAAATCGAATTGAGCCCCGTAACGGCGCCTGGCTCTTTCATGGTCTGATACATGAGATCTTCGAATTCGGCGCGCGACTTTTTAAAACCCGTTGTCGAAACGTTCGCCAAATTGTTCGCGATGACGTCCATATTGGTCTGCTGAGCTTGCATACCTGTCGCTGCGGTCGTCAGAGATTTAATCATTCGTTGATCCCTTTTTTGGAATTTGCAATTTAGTTTTAGAAATTAGCCCTGATTCAGCTTCGGCACTTCGTTAACAACCTTGCCGGCCATCTGGTCGTAGGCTTGAATCGCTTTCTGTAAACTCTCAAAGGTGCGCGTTGCGGAAATCATGTCAGTCATTTCACGAACGATGTTCACGTTGCTACCCTCAAGTGCACCTTGGCTAATCTTGGCGTCCGCGGCCGCCGTCATCTGCGGATCTAGGTTGTCTTTGATCGCGAAAAGGTTCGCACCTTGCTTTAACAAAGCATCTTTGTTGTCGAACTTCACAAGCGCGAGCTTGCCGACGCTCTGGTTTTGTTCGAAAACCTCACCGTTCGCCGCGATCACAACATCCGAGCTTGTAAAACGAAACTCGCCGCCACCCTCACGTTGAACCGGAAAACCCTGCTTCGTCACAAGACGGCCATCGCCATCAACGGCAAAATTTCCGGCACGGGTGTAACGCGCGCCATCGGGTGTTGCGACCTGGAAAAGTCCCTCACCTTCAATTGCAAGATCTAGATTATTACCCGTAGGGCGAATCGTGCCTTGAGAAAAATCCGAGTAAGTTCCGTCAAGATCTACAAACGACTTATCGCCGCCGTTGTGATCATAAAACGATTCAATCGAAGCGGTGATTCGAGGAACTTCAACCGCGCCTGGTTCGTTGTTGTACGACGTCAAGTATTCTCGAAAGAGCTGAGCATCGCGTTTGAAACCTGTCGTGTTCACGTTCGCTAAGTTGTTTGCGACTGTGTCGAGCTTCGCCGACTGTGCCATCGCACCACTCACGGCGGTGAAGATGCCTTTGCTCATTCGTCCTCCTGACGATTCCTAGACCATCCTGGCCTACCAACAATTAAACCGAGCAAGGCCGGTGCCACCGCGACCATTTCAAGACTCAAGTTTTAGCTACGGGTATTTTCGATTCAATGTCGACGGACTAGACGAAAGCACCGCCAAGATTTCAACTGCGAGAACTCATCCGTCAAATCCCCGCGAGGTCGAGTCGAACCAACGGCTCGACCTAAGTTGCACTCGACTTAATCCCAAACCAGTCGCAAACTAACCAGACGAAAGCGAGGTCAGGATGACCGCTCGGCTCAGCATTTTTTTAATAAGCGTGATCATAGTCACTGTCGGCTCAACTGCTTGTTCGACAACAACGATTCGTTCGAGTGCGTCTGGCTGGAGTGTTCCGAAAAAACCGGTGAAACGACAAGCGAAAAAGGTGTCGGCAACTTCAGGCAAACTCGCCGAACGTTCAAATGTCTCATTGAAACCGGACTCGCCGCAGACTGTGCCTGAAAAACTTTTGCGACCCATTAACACTTTGCCTGCACCGCCAAAAAATCTTTCGACCGCGGCTGCTGTAAAAATCGCGCCCACCGTAGGCATCGCTGCTGCCGACGCCGCGACCAACGCCATTGCGACAAAAGCGAAAGCTCGCGGGCCAAACGAGGCAAACCTCATTTTTGATTTTCCAGTCACCTACAACGCGCGAGTTCGAAAGTGGGTTAAATACTTTCAGACCGTCGGCCGTCCGTCATTTCGACGTTGGCTTGAACGTTCTTCTCGCTTTATTCCGGCTATCGAAGAAGAAATGAAGCGCGCAAATCTTCCACTCGACCTCGCCTATGTCGCAATGATTGAAAGCGGGTTTTCTTCAAGCGCAAGCAGTCACGCAAACGCGCTCGGCATGTGGCAGTTCATCGCACCAACGGGATCGCGCTACGGCCTCGCGATCGACTGGTGGATCGACGAACGCCGCGACTTCGAAAAGTCGACAAAGGCAGCGATCGCGTACATGAGCGATCTGTACGAGCAATTCGGGTCATGGTATCTCGTCGCGGCTAGCTACAACATGGGCGAAAATGGCGTGCGTCGCCTGATCAAACGACATAAAACGAACAGTTTTTGGGACCTCGCAGACCGCGGAGCGTTGCCTGAGGAAACAAGAAACTACCTTCCAAAAATGCTCGCTGCGATGTTAATCGCCAAGGCCCCAGCCCTCTACGGCTTTCGGGAACTCGAGTTTCAGGTACCCTACTCATTCGATACGCTTGATGTTCCCGGCGGCACGGATTTGATCAACCTCGCCAATCATCTTGGCGTCAGCGAACGTTCATTAACCGAACTAAACCCGGAGTTGCTGAAAGCCTTTATTCCTCGCGAAGTGAAGTCTCATCGAATTCGAATTCCCAAAGGATCAAAACTTGCTGTATCACAGTACGTGAATCCGACGGGTCAATCGATACAGTAGTGCGAGGCTTGCAGATGCGTCCCCTGATTGTACAAAAATTTGGGGGTCTCAGTCTTGCGACACCGGATTTTATCCGTGCCGCCGCCCGACGTGTTGCAACCCTTCGAGCCACCGGCACCAATGTGATTGCCGTCGTGAGTGCGATGGGGACTGCAACAGACGCGTTGATTCAATTGGCTTATTCAGTGAGCGAGAAACCAAACCGACGCGAACTTGACATGCTTCTCTCGACAGGTGAGCGCGTCAGTATGGCACTTTTTTCGATGGCACTGTCAGACGCGCTGTACGAACTATGCCCCGAGGCCAAGGCGATTAGTTTCACTGGTTCTCAAGCTGGAGTCTTAACCGACGAAACGCATTCGAACGCTCGCATCATAGATGTGAAGTCGATTCGGGTTCAAGACGAACTCAACCGGGGGAATGTTGTGATTCTGGCCGGCTTTCAAGGCGTGTCGCCAAAAACAAAAGAGATAACCACTCTCGGTCGAGGCGGAACCGACGTTACCGCGGTGGCGCTCGCCGCAGCTTTCAATGCGAGTCGCTGCGAGATTCTGAAAGAAGTGCCGGGAATTTTATCAGCCGACCCGAAAGTTGTGCCCAACGCGCGGCCCATAAAATCCATGACGCATGCCGAACTTCTCGACATGACATTCTGGGGCGCAAAGGTCCTGCACTACCGAAGTGTTGAACTGGCGGCTACGCACCGAGTTCCGATCGCGGTTGGCCTAGCGCACCCGACGGCCACATTTGATATTTCCAGCTTTACAACGATCAATTCTCCTTCGGAGGTTAAATTGACGACCCCTTCATACGAAAACGCGGCCGTGTTCGCGGTGACCTCGCACTCGGATGTTCGACTTGTACGCGTGACGGCCGCGTCACTGCTTGGCGGCATCAGCACACTCACTGCAACTTTAGCGCGACAATCGCTGCCTGCTCCCCAATGGCTTGACGTCGCGATGGTCAATTCGAAGGTTGAGGTTCTCATGACGGCTCCAAGCGAGCTGCTTGAGGCTCAACTCGCAGCATTGCGAGTTAATTCAGAATTTACAGTTGATCCACAGCTGCGATCGACCGTAACCGTCACATGCCAAGGTTCGTACACGTCGGGCCTTATTGCAGATTTTCTGCAACGACTTGAACTCAAGCAAATCCGCCCTGAAAAAATTCTTCCCGGAGCCCTCAGTGTAACCTTCGTGGTTGAGGCGAGCCAACGCACAGAGTCTGCACGGATCCTCCATAATTATTCTACTTAACAATTTTCATTATCTGATGAAAAACCTGGATCGTGGAAAAAAAGAATGCACCTAGCCAAGTGTCGATTCGCACGCGAGTAATCGCCGCTGCTGTGTGGACTCTGCTTCTCCTGACGTCGATCGTGTTCATCGTGAAATATAGTGTTGAACTAACGCGACTCGTGTCGACGCCATCGGCGGCCGTTCCGCACACAGGAGCCGTTCGAATCGGCGTCGGCAACTGGCCCGGCTACTATCCGATTGTTACCGCACAAAAACTTGGTCTGTTTAAAAAGTATGGTGTCGACGTCGAGCTCGTTGAGGCCAAAACAGCGGCCGAGCTCAACGACTGGATTCGAACCGGCCGAACACATGTGACGGCCGGAATCCTCGCAGACTTCATTGTGTTGAGAAACCTCGGTGTGCCGATTAACATGATGCTTGCGACCGACCACTCGCTAGCTGACGTCATTGTCGCGCGCCGCGGAATACATAAGCCAGCTGACCTCTCGGGGCAACGAATCGGAATCGCCGAACTCAATTCTTACGCCGAATACTTTGTCGTCCGCAGCCTTGAACTTGCCGGCGTCAATCCGAGAACAGTTCACTTTCGTACTGTTGCTGTGGACCGTGTTCCCGCTGCGATTCTAGCGGGTGAAATTGATGCGGGCCATACGTGGAATTCCGCGCTTAGCGAGGGACTACCGCGCGGTCTTCGAACTGTCTTATCTTCGTCCGAAAATCCGCGGCTGATCATCGACGGCATTGCGTTTCGAGAAGAAATCTCGCTCGACGAAGATATTCCGGTAGCAATCAGCCGCGCGTTTTTTGAGGCGCTCGAGTTGCAAAAGACAGATCCAGTTGCCTTCGCGGCGATACCCGCCGCCTATTTTGGAATCACAAACGAACAAGCGCAGAAATTCATCGATCATGACGTTGATTTCATTGGCCTCGAGGAAAACATTCGTCTTTACGAAAACGATGGCCCGCTGCGCAAAGAAGCACGCGCGATCACGGCCTTTTTCAGTGAACGGGGAATGAACTCTAATCCCAGCGACCTCGCTAAATTAATCGACGACACTGTTATTCGAAGATTAGAAAACGAACGCGCAATGGGAGCCGATAAAATTCCCCATAAACAAAAATCGCGAGACGAAGTCTCGTGGCGAAGCGCCAAATGAAAATTCGGACGCGGCTTCTTGTCTTCAACGTTTTGCTTATGATCGTGACCGTCGCGACACTTGGCGGAACTTTTTATGTGTTTGGCGAGCAATACCTATATCGCGTGGCCATCGACCAAATCGCACGGGCGGGTCGCCATACGCTCATCGTCGTCGAACGATTTTTTGATACACGAATCGCAGAACAAAAAACGCTTGCGAAAAGTACGTTCTTCTATCGCAAACTCGACTACGAGCAAATTCAGTCGCGGTTTGAAGACTATCGACATTATTACCAGACGTTCCAGTCGATCAGTTTCTTTGACGTAAATCGAATTCGCCGTATTGATTTGAATCGACTCGACCTGAATCTTAAATCTGAATCCAACAAGCTCTTTGAACGTGCTCTCGAATCGGATAGCCCAGTCTACGAATTTGATACAACGGTGCCGCTACGACCCCTCGTCAGGTTTCTCACTAAGGTTCAGCGGGGCCGCGAGAGGCCGATCGGTTTTGTGATGGCGACCGTACCTTTGACCGATTTGCAACGAACACTGGTTACACTTGCCAATAGTGTTGCAGCGCAAAGCCATGCCGAGGTTCAGCTCTTCTCGCTTGATGGAACACGAATCTATGCACGCCCCGATCCTGATAATGCCAGTGCTCAGTCGCAGCCGAACGAGCCGATTGGGTTAAAAGCAAAGCCCGTTCAATTGCTTGAAGGCGGAACTTTGTATGAAACAGCCGACCACTTCACGATCATCTTCGAACGAAGTAGCGGGACCGGACCAGCCAATTCGTGGAAACTCGCTTTTCGCGTCGCGAAAGGCGAACTCGAGCAACCGATCGTTTTGCTTCGGAAGATGATGGTTGCGATGTTTTTCGCGCTTCTACTCGTTGCCATCGCACTCAACCGCTGGTTAACGCAGTCGATGCTTTTACCGCTCGAAAACCTGACGGCCTCGATGGAAAGTTACAAGGTCGGCCGCGCCGCCCCAACTTCGACTGACGACTTGAACCGTAACGACGAAATCGGCGTGCTCACCCGAGGAGTTCACGATTTAACAGAACGAATGAAAATGAATTTCGCTGAACTTACGACGACTTCGAAATTTGTTGCCCTTGGCGAAATGGCAGCCGGCATCGCACACGAAATCAATAATCCTCTCACTGTTATCATGGGTAAAGCGGCCCTTCTCGAAAAGGCCGGCGACTCTGCAGATCGCGAACTGGTTCACGAGACAACTGCGAAAATTATCGAAATGGTTCATCGAATTACTCGAACTATATACGCGTTGCGAGTCTACGCACGGTCTGGCGAAACTGA
>JALHOI010000163.1:2430-7116 GCA_022843085.1 Pseudobdellovibrionaceae bacterium | reverse complement strand
GGTTCAAAGCCTGAACTTCTTGTCGTTCTCGCGATGATGGGAACTGAAAACGCGCTGATCACGTGCAACGGCTTTAAGGACGTCGAGTACATCGAGACTGCGATTCTGTCTCAGAAACTTGGTCGAAATACTGTGATCGTCGTCGACCGCGTCGCCGAACTTCCGATGATCATCGAAGCTGCAAAGAAATTCTCGATTCTTCCGAAAATTGGTCTTCGCGCAAAACTTCACACGAAGGGCGCAGGCAAATGGATCGACTCGTCGGGAGACCGTTCGAAGTTTGGTCTGACGACACTCGAGATCGTCGAGGCGGTCGAGCTGCTTAAAAAAGAAAACATGCTCGAAGCGCTCGAGCTTCTGCACTTCCACATCGGATCGCAGATTCCATCAATTTCTTCGGTGAAAGGCTCGCTGAAAGAAGGCGCGCGTTTCTATACCGAGCTTCACGCGATGGGCGCGAAGCTGAAGTACATGGATGTCGGCGGCGGCCTCGGTGTCGACTACGACGGTTCAGGCGCGTCCGATTCGTCGATCAACTATTCTGAACAAGAATACGCGAACGACGTCGTCTCGATTATCCAAGCCGTGTGCGACGAAAAGGGAACGCCGCATCCGAATATCGTGACCGAGTGTGGCCGGGCGCTGGTCGCTCATCATTCGGTTTTGATCTTCAACGTGCTTGGCAACAACGAGGTTCAGAAACACACGCCCTCGATGGTGACGTCGAAAGAAGATCACCGCGTGATCCAAGATCTTTCCTACATCATGGAGCAGTTGAACGATAACAACCTCCACGAATTCTATCACGACGTCTTACACATCAAAGAGACGATCCTTCAGCTGTTCACATTTGGTGTTCTTTCGCTTCCGCAACGCGCGAAGGCCGAGAATCTCTGCTGGGTGATTTTGACCCGCATGGAAAAGATGGCGCGCGTTCACGCGGACGCCGAAGACATGGCCAAGTCGCTTCGTGAGACTTTGTCGGATACCTACTTCTGTAATTTCTCGGTTTTTCAGTCGATGCCCGACTCGTGGGCCGTGCAACAAGTCTTCCCCGTTCTTCCGATTCATCGCTTGAACGAAGAACCGACCCGTCGCGCGACGCTTGTCGATCTCACGTGCGATTCAGACGGCAAGATTGGTCAGTTCATTGACACAACAGGCGAGTACGCGAAGCAGAAAAAGACGGGGCTCGAAGTTCACGAGTTCACAGGATCACCTTACTATATGGGTGTTTTTCTGGTCGGTGCTTACCAAGAAATCTTGGGCGATCTTCACAACCTGTTCGGAGACACCGACGCAGTCCACATCACGGTTTCATCGGCCGGTTATTCGGTCGACGAAGTCGTTGAAGGCGATACGGTCACCGAAGTTCTTTCGTACGTTCAGTACAATCGGCACGAGCTGATCGAATCAATTCGGCGCGCCAGCGAAGAGTCAATTTTGCGCGGCACGCTGACGAAGAACGAAGCGAAAGCATTGATGAAGCACTACGAAGAAGGATTGTCGGGCTACACCTATCTCGAAGATCCAGAAACTTAAGCCGCACAGTCCGCAACAAAGCCGAGGCTCCGCCTCGAGACTTAAACCGAGGCTCCGCCTCGAGGTGAAAGGTTTGTCGTGGAAACTCCGACCGAAGCGGTTTTGGAAATCAAACCGGGCCGCTACCAGCATTACAAAAATCTTCCGTATCGAGTGATCGGTACCGCTCGCCACAGCGAAACGATGGAGCTGCTTGTCGTCTATCAGTCGCTCTATGAGACGACCGGTGTTGATCCGTCGTCGAAGACGACAGGAATGCTGTGGGTGCGGCCGGCACGAATGTTCGCTGAAAACGTCTTGGTCGACGGCAAGCCCGTTCCGCGCTTTCGCCGTCTCGGCGATTAGGCCAACCGTACAGCTCGGTTACTTTTTGTCGACTCCAAGCCTAACGCGAGCGGCTCGCAGATCTTTAAATTTCGAAATGTTGTCCTCAAGAAAGAGAGGCGTCCCCGGGGAATTTCGCGCACGATCGATTTGAGGTAAATTTATCAGCGCCGAAAGCTGAATAAAATACGGCGTCATCAAGCGGTGGGCGTCGACCGGTTGAACTTCAGACACGGCGAGCACCACGAGATCAACGTAGTTATTAATTAGACGCCCGAGACCTAAATTGAGATCGTCAGACGATAGAGACTCTTTCGTCATCAGCACTTCAAGCTGTTCGACGGCGCGTCCACGTGCTGTTTTGAAGGCCGGTGAAACCCGGGCTTCAAGCATTTTTGCATCCCACGCGGGAGCCGCGACCACAGCGGTCGGCTTAGCTGAAGATGTCAGACCGTGATGTTCAAGCCATTCAAAAAACCCATTCTCATCGGCCTGCCGCTGGATATCGGCGACCGTCAGCTGCAGTTCGAAAACCAATCCCGCATCGTTCGGGTCGGGTATTCGTGCGGGGCGGCCATCGAGGACCTGCTTCACAAAATTAAAATTGTCGAGCAACGCTTTAACCGCGACGCGGGCTTCGTCTTTGGTTTTGAACCGACTATTTTTTGATTCCGGTAAGAGCTCGTAAAAATTCTGAACGACCGACCGAAAGCCCTGCATCTGCTTCAAAAGCCTTTCGATCTCAAGGCGGGGTTCGTCGTTCGGGCGAGGCGCAAGTTCTTTTGGAGCCTCGGGGGTAATCCGAATAGCGCCAAGGACTTCCATCACCGAGGTTGGCCCAACCTGGGTCGTCAGGTTCACCATCCTGAGGCGATTGTAAGGCGTTAACGAGATTCGGTATTCTTCAATTTTTCCGGTCTGTGGGTCAACAGCCCGAACCATATCGCCGATCTGTTCAAACATCAGAATCATGTGTTTGTACTCGCGATTCGCACCCATGACATCGCCACCAAGAATCATCATTTCGTTTGGCGCAAGCGCTAAGTCTGATTGACCATCGACATCTTCGAAACGAACAGAAGTCTTAGAGCTTTGTCCGCGGCCTGCGAGACTAAATCGCAGCATCCCGAGGGTCTCGTAAAACGAAGACCCAGGTTCGTTTCGTTTCGTAACAGACTTTGCAAGCCTAAGCATGTTCTCGGCTTCGGATCGAAGAATCTCGCGAGAAGCGGCCCCTTGGCCGTTCAACTGTTCAGTCACTTCGACGGCGACGGTCACTGAAGCCAGCGAGCACGCGCCGATAAAGGCTGTACAGTCTTTAGGATTTAGGACGTCGGTAATGCCACTTTTTTGAAGTGCACCGACGATCGAAGGAACCAACGGTTTTGAGCTCGAACCGATAGCAAACCCGCTTGGCCCCGCGAGAAAAAGGCCCTCGCAAGTTCGAGGCATGGTCCAACCCGGCGAAGTGCTTGAAGGGGTTCGTGCAGCGGCGCCGTAAGCTTCGCGGGTCTGTACCGTGATGGCAGTCACAGCCAAAGTGAGACCCAAAATATGAAAGCTTTCGACGAACTTACAGTTCTTCATATTCGGTACAACCTGCATGCCGCAGACCTGAGGATTCACTTCGCCCCTTCAGCGCCCAACGGCTAAAATCGCGGGCGCATGTTTAAATGATGTGAACAGCGGGGCCGAACGACGTTTTTCGTAGCAAGCGGCCGCTCATCGTCACTTTGCCGACATTCTTCGGCCCTTCGTAGGCCCTCTCGGGCTTTTAGCGGCGTGCGGGAACTTTGTAGAAAAATTCGTTTCTGCTCACACCGCGAAGGTCCGAGTCCCCACACCGACCAGATCTCTCTTCTCGCGAAAATAGGAGCTGGTCGGTACATAGCTCAGGCGACGTTGGCCTTTAAGCCCTTGCACGATTCAGCCCTGAGGCGCGGAAACGGCGTCGGTACCGGGACTTAGCTGGGGCACTCGCGCTCGAGCATTTTGAGTCGAGTCGCATCGGCCGGCTGCCAAAGTGGAAAAACCAGCTGAAGCCCGGGTAGCGCCACATTCTACCCTGCTAAAAGCCTGAGAACCCGTTACTGATCATTCGATATTTCGGTGGTATTTTAACGGCGAGGATCAAACGCGTCGCGAACAGCCGAACCAATAAGATTCAGCGCAGTCAAAGTCGTGAACAGAGCGAGCGACGGGAAAACGGCAAGCCACCAAGCTCGCTGAAAATGTGTTTGTGCCTGACCAAGAAGCTCGCCCCAAGACGGGGTCGGGGGCGCAAGGCCGAACCCGAGGTAATCGAGTGTTGCGAGGCCCGTGATCGAACCCGCGATCATAAACGGCGTGATGGTGATCCAAGGCGTCAACGAATTGGGAAGAATGTGGCGGAAAATGATCCGACTGCGACCGGCGCCGAGGGCGCGAGCGGCATCGACAAAGTCGCGTTTTCTTAAGCGAAGAAATTCAGATCTTGTGTAGAGCGAAATTTCGGTCCACCCAAAGAAAACCGTGAAGCCCGCCAGAATCCAAATGTTGGGAGACAACATCGAAGCCAGAATGATGAGCAACATCAAGGTCGGCACCGACTCCCAAACCTCAATCATGCGCTGACCAAAAATATCGATCCATCCGGCGAAGAATCCCATGGTCGCGCCAAAACAAATTCCGATCAGCGAACAAAACAGCCACACCGTTAAAGCGTACCCAATCGAATACCTAAACCCATAAAGCAGACGCGCGGCCACATCGCGCCCGCTTTCATCGGTGCCAAAAATATTGTCGTTGGTCGGTCGACCCGGCAGTTCGTCTAAAGAGGCA
>JALHOI010000163.1:0-2420 GCA_022843085.1 Pseudobdellovibrionaceae bacterium | reverse complement strand
ATAATCTGTAACCATGACATCGACCTGGCCGAATTCAGACGGATGCACGTTTTGTACGACCGGAAAAAACACTTTACCTGAATGCCGCAAATAGATGGGCTCGCTGTTCGCCCAGAATTCTGCCGTGGCACTTAAAAAACCGACAAACAACAAAACCCACAGCGATACGATGGCCGATCTATGAGCCCGGAAACGGCGCCATCGTTTGCGCGAAAGCTCGTTGGTAAAAAATCGATCCATCATGTGAAGTCGATCCTCGGATCAACCACCACGAACAAAATATCGGTCAGCAAGCGGCCCGCGAGAAACAAAAGACTCTGAAAAAAGACGAGCCCCATCAAAACGTTGTAGTCTCGAGCGTTGGCCGAAGTGATGGACAAAAGGCCCATACCGTCGAGCGAAAAAATTGATTCAACGATGATTGAGCCCGCAAACATGACCGAAAGAATCCCGCCCATGCCGGTGACGATCGGAATTAAAGCATTTCGAAGCGCGTGCTTCAGATAGACAACCTTTTCAGATAGGCCCTTGGCTCGCGCGGTTCGGACGTAATCGAGCTTGATAACGTCGAGCATCGAGTTCTGCATCATGATCGTCAAAAAAGTGAAGCTGCCAAGCATGTAGCAGACGAGCGGCAACACCGCGTGTTTAACGCGGTCAAAAATTTGCGACCAAAATGCGAGGTCGGCGTAGTTGTCAGAAACGAGATTTCCCAACGGAAAAATAGGGTAAAAGCTTTGCCCAGCCAAAAAGGTGCGCAGCAAAATGCCGGCGATCAGCGCCGGGATCGAATAAAGTACGAACAAAATAAAACTTGAGACCAGATCAAACTTTGTTCCTGATCGAATCGCCTTAATCACGCCGAGGGGGATGCAGATCAAGTAGCTTAAGATCATCGCTGTCAGACCGAACATCAGCGACACCGGCATCTTGCTTAGAATGACGGAGGTCACCGGTTCTTCATATTTAAAACTATCCCCGAAATCGAGTCGCAGAATATTCGCAATCCAGGTTTTGTATCGTGCGAAGATCGACCTTGGATTGCCATTCTCATCGGTGAATCCGTACTGCTTATTCAAGGCGTCGACGACTTCTTTCGAAACGCCCGTTTCGCCTCGCCCACCAAGACCGCCGCCGCCACCTGAACCGCCGCTCATTGCGCCGCCCATACGTATCTGCTGCAGCTTTTGATCAACCGGTGATCCGGGCGCGAGATTGATAATCGCAAAACTGAGAAGAGTAATTCCAATCAGCGTCGGGATCATGAGGAAGAGACGTCGCAAGATGTAAGTGCCCATGTCTCTTCCCCCTCCCTCGATCGAAGACTAACAAAATCTCAGTTTCAATGCACCGTCTACTTGCGCCGAATGACTTGCACCGACTGACTTTCGGCCGATTACTTGACGTCGGTCATCCACCAGTAGTCCGAGCCAACCGCAAACTTGTAAGTGTCTTTGGGAAGTCCGATTCCTTTATTGACGGCGTACAAAATAAATTTGTCGTTAAACAAGAAGGCGTAAGGCGCATCTTCTGCAATCATCGCATACACCTTGCGATAAATTTGGATCCGCTTCTTTTTATCGAGCTCGGCCGCTCCTTCTTCGATCAGCTTGTCGACCTCTTTGTTCGAGTATCCGATGCGATTCGAACCACCCGCCTTTGCCGAATCGGTATGCCAGATTTGTTTTGGATCGAGATCAACTGATCCGCCGCCCCAGCCCATGGCTACAGCATCAAACTTGCGCTCGTCGAGATTCTTTAGCAGTGCGTTCCATTCGAGCAGCTGCAGGTTCATCTTTACGCCGACCTTTTTCAGGTCTTCCTGATACATGACCCAGTACTTCTGTGTGTCTTTGCTAGCGTAAAACAAACTGAACTCAAATGGCTTTCCAGCTTTGTCGAGCACGCCGTCTTTGTTCGAATCTACCCAGCCGGCTTCTTTGAAAAGTGCGGCGGCTTTCTTCGGATCAAATGGAATAGCCTTAACTTTCGGGTCCGCATACTCACTTTGCTGATACCATGGCCCCGTCGCCGGCAGGGACATGCCGAAACGAAACTTCTTATTCATCTCGTCTCGGTTCATCATCATTGCGAGACCGCGACGAACGTTCTTATCAGTGAAAAGGTCGCGCGTGAGGTTCCACCCGATGTATCCGTAGGATTTCGACTGTAAGTTCTCGACCTTCTTTTTCAAAACGTCTTTGCCCCACGGAGCACCTTCGGTTTTTGTCATGAAGGCTTCGGGCGTCAGCGTGTCGAAGTGCAATTCGCCTTTTTTCAAGCGCTCTAAGACCAGGTTTTCTTCTTTGTCGAAACGCATCCGAATTGTCTGAAAGTTGTAGCGACCGCGTTGTTCAGGAACGGCGTTGCCCCACCAGGTCTTGTTCCGCTCGAGGATGATCGCCTGACCTTGAAGATAC
>JALHOI010000162.1 GCA_022843085.1 Pseudobdellovibrionaceae bacterium | reverse complement strand
AAGCTTGTTCAGAAGCGGGCCTACGGGTATAAGAGCTTTCGAAATTATCGTTTGAGATTTCTAAGTGCTTGTCTTCATGAGGGTTACGCGTCGTGACCAACAGTTAAATGGGAAGATCCAAATGGGAAGATCCTGACCAACAGTTAAATGGGAAGATCCTTTTATTTTGGTGCAGCCACCAGGACTTGAACCTGGAACCCTGTGATTCGAAGTCACATACTCTATCCGATTGAGCTATGGCTGCAGAGACGCGAAATTGGTCTTAACTTCGAAGGCCTGAGAACGCAAAGGCGGCCTTCGAAATGTCGACTAACGCACCGCTTCTGCAAAAGGAACCGGGTACCCTCTCCCAATGAGGGCCTCGAGGTCGGCGACTTCTTTCGGAGCATCGGCGGTCAGGTTTTCAGCGCCAGTCGCAGTTACGACAACGTCGTCTTCGATTCGAACGCCGATGCCGCGAAGCTCTTCAGGTGCATCTTGATCGTCGAGGGGAATGTAGAGGCCGGGCTCAATGGTAAACGCGACGCCGGCCTCGAGCTTGCGCGACTGAAGGGTCTGCGCGCCGGCCTCGGAGGGCGTTTGATAGAGCCCCGTGTCGTGAACGTCCATGCCAAGATAATGGCTGACCCCGTGCGGGTAGTACTTTTTGTAGAGCAGCCGTTCAATCGCTTCCGAGCGCGACGTTTTGATGAGTTTTAAGTCGATCATCGCATCGGTTAAAAAATCGATCGTGCGATCTTGCAGCGATTTAAAAAGCACGCCCGGTTTTGCAGTCGCGCACAGTTCTTTTTGAATCTCGAGGACACGATCGTAGACTTTACGTTGAGCCGCCGTGAATCTGCCGTTCACAGGAAATGTGCGAGTGATGTCGCCCGTGTAGTAGCGAACCTCGGCTCCTGCGTCGATCAACAGTAAGTCGCCGTCGCGGCAAGTTTGGTCGTTAAACGTGTAGTGAAGCGTGCACGCGTTTGCGCCCGATGCCATGATTGTGCCGTAACCTTCGCGATCGGCGTTTTGTGCATAGATGCTACCAAGAAAAACTCCAAGCAATTGCTTCTCAGTCATCCCTGGCTTCGTTGCTTTCATAACTTCAACGTGTGCCAGCGCACTTACTTTTCCCGCGCGGCGCATGAGATCGACATCGTCTGCGGTTTTGATCGCACGAAGCTCGCCGATCAGCTCCCACGAATCGAGAACCGGAAGATGCCCACGACCCGATCGCCCGTGCGCGCGGCGAACGCCATCGAGAGACGAAAGCATGCGCTGATCGAACGCTCGGTCGATACCGAAGCGGTAGTACACGCGATCGGCGGTCTTTAAGAGTTCTGGAATCTCTTTCGCAAAATCTTCGACAAGATAGGTTTTGTCGATTCGAAATTCTTGCTCGCAACCTTGGGGGCCGTAACGAAACCCATCCCACGTTTCTCGCTCGACATCTTTCGCTCGCACAAACATCACCGTTTCGGGAGTCTGCCCGGGACGAAATACGAAGACTGATTCGGGCTCTTCCCAACCTGTGAGGTAAAACAAATTCGTATCCTGACGATACGGATGATGAACGTCGTTGTTTCGAATCATCTCGGGGTGTGACGGAATCACGACAGCACTGCCCTTCGCTTTTTCAGCGAGAAGGCGGCGGCGGCGCGCGAAGATTTCAATATTGTCGGCTGGTTTACGCATGCGAGACAGAATAGCAGATCGAGCTCGCGGTTGGTATCAAGGACACAGGTCCTGTTTCAAATAGCAGTCGTAGTCAGATCAAAATAAAGCGGACTAGGATCGGATTTTATGAAGTATTCGGTTTTGATCGTTGTCGCCTGCGCGGCCATTATTGCTTCGGCGTATCTACCGAGCGCCGGTGCTCGGCCGGCAGACTTCACCGGTCGCTACGAAATTCTGCAAAGTCGAACTTTAGCTTTGACGGCACCCGGTCGAGGCTACGTTTTGCAAGACGGTCGGCTTGTTGCTCAAACGTCGATCGACAGTTCAAGAGTCTACTGCCGTTCGGCGCAAACGAAATTCGACGAGAGCTCTGGTTTTATCAATGTCAGCTTTACGACAGCCGCCGACGGATCTGAAATTGCGGTTTTGACGACGGTGCCGGGTCGAGCCACGGCTTCGGTAACGACGATTGAATGTTTCGCCCCTGGGGGGTTTAGCGGAGTTCTCGACCTCGCCGTGGCGCTGGGGCGAGTCGTGACGCTCGCTCGCTAACACCCTGCCGTTTTGAAACCCAAGCCTAAAAGCCGTACTGTTTTGTGAGTTTTGTCGTGAGGTCGGCCGCCGCCTTGGCTCCGAGTTCAACATTCGCGCGACGGGCGCCGAACTCATCGACCGCTTTTCCGACGGTGTTGACGCTGACGATCCAGTTGACGACTGGCGCACGAACTTTCATAAGTCTGCGCCGAATTTCGGTCCACAGAACACTTGTGCCGTACTGGTCTTCAACTTTTCCGTCGGATAGTGGTTCGCCTGCCCCGAGGACGTTGACCAAAATAATCAGGTTCGCGCCTTGCGAGCGCAGCCACTGCGCCGACTCCTCAACAGCATCGGCTGCCGCCATGTTGTCTCCATTACCCGCCAGAAGCGGCGGAAACGGCAGGCACCGAGAAACGATATCTTTTGTCGACCCTTTCGACAGAAACTGCAGACGGTCACGCTTTACGAGCGTCGGGCACCCAAACGGAACTTTATCTTTACCAGCGGAGGCGGCCGGAAACGCGATCGACAAATACGAATCAAAATCATTCATCGAACGAACGCGACCGCCGCGCAACACTCCACCGGTCGAAAGATCGGATTCTTTCATTCGAAATGCTTTCCAGTCGACATCGTTGGCGAGACCTTTTTCGGCGTAGAACGCGGCCATCAAAGAGCCCCACTCGAGCCCCGCGATCGCGTGAATCGGTACACGTGCACGCGCGAATTCGCGCAGGACACCAACATGAGCGAACGTTTTCAGACCGCCGGGGCCAAGTATCACGCCGACTTTCGGAAGTTCTTTTGAGAGAAAAGTGTCAGACCCCTCAACGGCCGGCGGCGGAGTCGGCCGAGCAAGCGCGTCGGCGCCTTCAGAGCCCGGTTCAGGCGTTGCTGTTGGAAGTGGCGGCGCCCCCGGCAGCGGAGCTAACACACGGCCGTCGGCACCGCGAATATCGCTCGGCTTCTTCGGCGCCGCTACATCGGTGCGAGTTTTCAAACCCTGACAAGCCGAGAGAATCAACAGAAGTAACGGCGCGAACGCAAGAGCACGATAATTAAAAGCAAGAATCTTAGAACAAACCAAGCTGGGGAACTGTCGCATGAATAAAGAACTCCCTGTTACCGTCAGACCCTAAGATCGGGCTTTCGAAATACGATTCCACCTTAAGTCCGAGCGAAGCACAAACATCTCGTAACGAAGTTTCAACAGCGGGGTAAAGTGACACGTCCTTCACGATGCCGCCCCGGCCGATTCCCTGGCGACCAACTTCAAATTGAGGTTTTACAAGCGCCAGCAAAAAACCACCTTCGGCAAGAAGTACCGCGGCACCAGGTAAAATAAGTTTTAATGAGATGAACGAGACATCCACGACAACCGCATCGAACTTGCGACCGCCATTTTCTGCGAGGACTTTGCGGCGAAGCGCCTCTTGTGCCTCGCCCGCAAGATCACGAGCGTTGACACCTTCAAGCAAGACGACGCGAGAGTCCGCTTGCAACTTCGAGTGAAGCTGACCATGACCAACATCAACGCCTACAACGCGCGAGGCACCCAGCTGAAGAACGCAATCTGAAAATCCCCCAGTCGAGATTCCGAGGTCGAGAACCGTGGTCCCCGAAAAATCTGCGCCCGAGGATTTTATCGCACCGAAAAGTTTGTGGCCACCGCGCGAGACGAATTCAGGTCCGTCCTGGCTTTCAACTGCAATTCGAGCGGCAAGATTGTCGTCGACGAGGACACTCGACTTTTTAATGATCACTCTCGACCCGTCAGCAGAGCGGCTTACCACCCGGCCACTCGCGATCAATTCTTGGGCCTTTTGCCGTGAAGGTGCTAGGCCATTCGCAACAAGCCAAACGTCGATGCGCACTAGCGAATTCGATCTCGATTGAATTCGGCGAGCGCCCGAAGTGAATCGGCTTTTCCATCCCACATCACGATCGCTTCGAGAGCCTCATCCGTCAGTTCAATCAAAAACTCGCGGGTTTTTTCGGGGCCTAAGAGGGCGCAGTAGCTGCCGCTTTCAGGGCGCTCTTGCGAGTAATCAAGCAAATCATCGGCAACTTGGAACGCCAAACCCAGCGCCGAGGCAAAGTCTGACAGATCCTCGATTTGATCCTCGTTCGCTTCTGATACGATTGCAGCGCCGACCGCCGAAACGCGAATCAGAGCGCCGGTCTTCAACAGGTGCAGCAGGCGCAAATCTTCAATGTCGAGTGTCGCCTTCTTCGCGGCCATATCTATCGCCTGCCCGCCGACCATGCCCTCAGAGCCCGCCGCACGCGAAAGTTCAACGATGACGCGAACTGCGATATCGGGCATTTCGGCGTAGGCCTCACCGAGCATCGCGAACGCATCCGTCAGCAGTGCATCGCCAGCGAGGATCGCAGTCGCCTCGTCAAACTTTCGGTGGTTGGTGGGAAGCCCACGACGAAAATCATCGTTATCCATCGACGGCAAATCGTCGTGAATCAGCGAATACGTGTGCACACATTCGACCGCGGCCGCAAACGGCAACACGTTCGCACGATCGGCGCCCAGCGCATCAGTCACAAGCATCGCTAGCGTCGGGCGAAAGCGTTTCGCGCCGTCTTGTAAAAGTGAATATCGAATCGCGGCCATAAGTCGCTGCCAACCTTCGGCGCGCTCGGCATCTTCGGGAAAAACTTCAGCGAGCATCGCGTTCACCTGAATCGCGGCTTGCTCCATCAAACGATCGAGATCAGCGCGGTCAATTCCGGGCGTCGCACTCACTTCGATTGTGTTGGTTGTGTCGGTCGACATTAGGCCTCATCTTCGGATTCAGATCCGGTTTCAAAGTCACGAGTTTGCGCTTTGCCATCAGCATCGACAGACAACAAGACTTTGACTTTTTCTTCGGCGGCCGTCAGCTGTGACTGGCACTCACGCGACAATTTAACGCCTTCTTCGAAAAGTTTTAAGGAGTCATCGAGCGAGAGGTCGCCCGACTCCATTTTTTCGACGATGTCTTCAAGGCGCGTCAGTTTTTTCTCGAACTCCATTATAATTTCCCCTTTTCAATTTCTGTGATTTTCGCTTCGAATCGCCCATGGGCCAATTGAACCGAAACGGATTGACCGATCGAAATTGCTTTAGAATCTGTAACTGCTCGACCCGCGATGGTCACAAGCGCGTACCCACGATCCAACACGCGCAGCGGACTTAGACCATCTAGCATCGAAGATGAACGCCCAAATTTCGCCCGCACTGTATCGAGGCGACGTCGCACGCGAACCGAAAGTCGCTCGTCAATCAATTCGAGATTCGTCCGGGTGCGATCGATCGACTCAAAAACGGCACGCTCGAGTCGCTCGACCAAGTCGTCGCATCTTAAGACCGCGTCGACGATTCGGCGGCGCGGGTCGATAAGTAGACGCTGCGTCGTTCGCACCCGATCAAAACCGCGCGAGATCTGCGCGAGCATCGTGCCATACAAGGTTCGCTCAAGGCGTTGAATGACCGCGACCAATTCGCCCGCATTTTTTGCGACAAGTTCGGCGGCGGCTGAGGGCGTTGGCGCACGCAAGTCGGCGACAAAGTCTGCAATGGTGAAGTCGATTTCATGCCCGACAGCTGAGATCACCGGCACCCGGCTCGCCACAATTGCGCGCGCAACAGCTACTTCATTGAACGACCACATGTCTTCGATCGATCCGCCGCCGCGCCCAACGATTAAAACGTCGACGTCACGCAGCTGGTTCGCAAGCCCAATCGCTTTAACGATTTCGGCCGTCGCACGCGCGCCCTGCACCGATGCCGGCACCAGCGTAATTCGGGCGACTTTGTAACGCCGCGAAAGCACGTTCAACATATCGCGAATCGCAGCACCCGAAGGCGACGTCACGATTGCAATATGTTTCGGAGCTGACGGAATCGCACGCTTGCGGGATTGATCGAAAAGTCCCTCGGCCTGAAGTTTTCTTTTCAGCTGCTCGAACGCTTTTTGAAGTGCGCCGGCGCCGACGGGTTCCATCGTCTCGCACATGACTTGATAATTTCCGCGCGGCTCGTAGACCGTAATCTTGCCGCGGACGATGACTTCCATCCCATCTTCGGGCTTAAAACGAAGCTGCGAATTGTAACCGCGAAACATTACGGCACTGACCTGCGCTTCTTTATCTTTGAGACTAAAATAAAAATGCCCCGAAGGGTGCGCCTTGAAATTCGAGATCTCACCGCGCAACCACAAGACCGAAAATTCGCCTTCGAGTTGGCGCCGAATCATTTTGTTGAGCTGACCGATGGTAATAACAGCCGGCTCGGCCGGCGAGTCAGCGACGTTCGTCGCCGCAGGAGACTCAACGACATTTGCCGCCGCAGGCGAAGCGAGCGTTGGCGCGGTGTCACTTCTTGCGCCGCCTGAAAAGTCGAGCTTCGACCAATCGCGCGTCGGGGCGCTCGACGCCGCAGGTGCAGGGGCAGGTTGGCTCGACGTCGACGCCGTCGGTGGCCTCACGGATTGCGACCAGTCGGTCCAACCGAGTTGGACCGCAGCCGGCTTTTTTACGGGGGGTCTTTTGGCCATGCGCCGAACACTAGAGGCCGCGGCCAGCAGTGTCAAAGAATCGCGACAGCAATGACCTAGCGTCCGAAGAACGGCGTAACGCTAGGCCCACATGCCTTGCAGAATCCAAAGACCGCCGACAAAGAGACAAACCCAGGCGAGCGGCAGGTGCGCAAAGAAACGCGTGCGATGAGGTTCGGGAATTCGGGTTTTCGCAAGTTTCAACAGAGCAGGCTGCTGGAAGATAAAGATCATAGAGCACCCGTAGGCGAACGCCATCCAGGGAACAAGTTTGTCAAGGGTCTCGTGAAGAGCATGATATGCCATTTAAATCTATCGGAATAAAAAATTCGTCTCTAAAGGGATCTCACACAAGCCTTATCGCTACGCGCCCAACGACG
>JALHOI010000161.1:1108-7134 GCA_022843085.1 Pseudobdellovibrionaceae bacterium | reverse complement strand
AGCGCGCCGTGCTCGATTTCTGACCACGCCGACTTCAGGCGGTCGTAATCCGTCAAGAGCGCCAGCGCCTGGGCCATGGGTGCGATTTCTGAAACGAGCGGAGAAAGCACCTGCGCTCGCATTCCTCGGTCGCCAAGTTCTTCGGCAAGCGGCCGAAGGCTTTCGCTTAAGACTAAAGGCGTTGCTAAGCGCTCGACCCAGCTTCGGGCGACATCAAGACTGAGTCCGGCCACGATGGCGCCATCGAAGTTACCGAGTCGAACGGGGTCGACCAGTCTGAGTCGGCGACCGACTGCAAGTTTGTTTTCGAGCTCTAGATTTCGTTCGGCCTTGGCAAGTTTTCGGCGCTCATCAGAAGACAAATCGCTGCGCCTTAAAAATACGGTGAGTTCGAAACCTGGCCTGGTTTGCATTTCACGAAGAGCGTCGAGGACCACTTCGAAGGCGGCTTCGCCAGCCAAGACAAATCGGAGGGGTCGTTGGACAGCAAAATCCCACGGCTGGTAGGCCCGATCGGCACCGACGGCCCTCAGCCAACCACTTTCGATAACTTCTGCGCCCGCTCTTTTCCAGCTGTCGGGGTCGCTCGAATTCTCGTGAGAAATTGAAACTAAACCGCCCAGGTAAGACGAACGGCCGCGTGACGCCCGACGAAGAGTATCCATCATTGTTATCGCCATCATTTCGACAGAAAGCGTTCGTTCAAACGCAGTCAGGCCGGGATCAAAAACGTGCAGCAGCTCTGGTTGCCAGGCAAACACCATCGGAAGAGCGCGCGTCCACTCCCAAGTGCGAAAAGTTTTGAAAGGAGACCTGACTTCAATTCTGTTCGGTAGCCGAAAGTCGATGGCCTCACCCGACCACTTGGTCAAAACAAGAACGTCATGCCCGAGTTCGCTAAGTTCACACAGACGGTCGTGCAGTCTCGTCTCAAGCGCACCGAGCTCTCGCTTCGGGTGAATCCTTGTGATGAACAAGATTCGCACAGGGGGCTACCTCGAACCTTCGGCTCGGTCACTCGTCAAAACTTCAATGATTCGGTCGATAATTTTGCGATTGGCGTCTGGAATTGAAAGGTCTTTGAATTCGTGTGGAGCAATCCAACGAAGCTCGGTGTGCTGTTGAAGTTTAGGTTCGCCCTTCCAAAACAGCACATCGTAAAACATGATGAGAATCGAAATTTCGCCGTAGGTGTGGCTCGCCGCGAGGCGCAGAGGCCCGACTTCGACATCGATCCCAAGCTCTTCAACAAGTTCTCGCTTCAGCGCTTGTTCGGGCGATTCGCCTTTTTCAATTTTCCCGCCTGGAAATTCCCACTGTCCGGCCAGTGTGTGGCCCGGGGGGCGTTGGCCGACAAGGACCTTATCGCCTTTACGAATAAGGCCGGTTACGACCGGTATCCAAATCGGCCGAACACCGCGCGGCACGGCGAGCGGTTTAATTTCGAGTTTCATCGGTCGATTCGGCGCGTCCATCGTTTACGAGCCTAGCTCAAGATGCCTTAGTGCGCGATCAAAGAATTTCGGTCCGTGAAAGACGAGCCCGCTATACGTTTCAACGAGGTCTGCACCAAGCGATAGGCGCGTGGCAGCCTCTTCGCCGCTGAGCACGCCGCCAGCTGAGATGATAAGACGGCCCTGGCGACGAGTTCCAAGTTCTTCGATCAAGGTCTGCAAAACTTGACGCGCTCTTAATCGAAGCGGACCACCCGAGAGGCCGCCCTCGGTGGGAAACGAAATTCCCTGAGGACGAGCCGCCGTGGTGTTTGTTGCAATGAATCCGTCAAGATCAAGCCTCACTGAAACTTCGATTGCGGCTTCAAGCGTTTCGGAATCCATGTCGGGACTCAGTTTCAAGAGGCCCGGCGTGCCGTGAAACTCAAGCCGCTCGGCAATAGGAGCTAAAAATTCATAGAGGCGAGATTGCGAAAACAAATCGCGCAGCCCTGTTGTGTTCGGGCTTGAGATGTTGATCACGAAGGCATCGGAGTACGTCGTAGAATCGAAACGCGTTTGCTCGTTAAAAAAATCAATCAACCACACGTAGTCGGCCGAAGCTTCAGAGAGTGAGGTTTCGCGCTGTTTGCCGATGTTCGTTAAGATGGGTAGTCGAAAACCGCGACCTTCTTCGGCCAGAGTCATGGCTTCATCACGGCGAAAATCCCTGAGCGAGCCGCGCGCAAAATGAGCTCCGCGGCCGGGAAATCCCATCCGGTTCCAAAGCGCTTCGTTGTGAATATCTCGACCGATGATGCGGCCCGGGTTCGGCCGTTGAGGCTTCGGAGTCACCGTACCGACTTCGACAAAACCGACACCAAAGTGGTGCCAGCTCCAAATTTGGCGGCCGTCTTTATCGACGCCGCCCGCGATTCCCAGTGGGTTTCTGAAGTTCAGGGTTCGACCTTTGCGGGTCCAACTGAACGGCCGCACTTGGGCCTCAACAGGACGCGAAATACTCGCGGCGAGATCAAGCCCGAGAGGTGCGATGTCGTGGGCGAGTTTCGCAGGCAAAAGAAGCCAAGGTCGCAGGCTCAACTAGGCCCCCGCCGCACTCGTGCGACGGTCATCGGGGCCCCCGTCGGACTTCGTCCGATGGTCATCTTGGGTAGAGTCCACGAAGCAGCATCGCGCGCTCGAGCCTGCGAATCGCTGAACCCATTGCTGCGGTCCGCATGTCGAGCTTGGTTTCAGTTTTGATTTCCCAAACTTTATCGAAAGCGCCGTTGATGACGCGTTTTAGGCGGTCGTTCACATCTTCCTCTGTCCAGAAGAACGACGCCATACCTTGTACCCATTCGAAGTACGACACGATGACACCGCCACCGTTGGCTAAAATATCGGGACACACAAGAATGTCGCGCTCATGCAAAATTTTTGTCGCAGCATTGTTCGTCGGTCCGTTCGCGCCTTCGACAATAATTTTTGCTTGAATTCGTGGAGCATTGACTTCGCTGATTTGGTTTTCCATCGCGCAAGGGGCCAGGACATCACACTTCAGCTCAAGCAGTGCTTCGTTCGAAATGGGCTCGGCTTTCGGAAAGCCCTTGATCACTTTGTGTTCGGTGACCCATTTCAAAAGCTCGGGAACGTCGAGGCCGTTTGCGTTGTGTATTCCGCCGGACACGTCGCTGACAGCAAGAATTTTAGCGCCACGTTGGTGGGCATAAAGTGCCGCGTGGCTGCCGACATTTCCGAAACCTTGAATGACCATCGTGATGTTCGACATTTTCATGCCGAGCTTCTCAAGAGCTTTTTCGGCGATGAAGACGACGCCGAGGCCCGTCGCGCCGTTGCGACCAAGCGATCCGCCGATTTCAATTGGTTTGCCGGTGACGACTCCGGGCTGCGAGAAGCCAACTTCTTGCGAGTAGGTATCCATCATCCACGCCATAGTTTGCGAGTCGGTGCCCATGTCGGGCGCTGGAATATCGACTTGAGGCCCAATCAAAGTTCCAAGTTCAGACGTGTAACGACGTGTGAGATTTTGTTTTTCTGTTCGTGAAAGTTTTGTCGGGTCAACGGCGATTCCCCCTTTGCCTCCGCCGAGCGGCAAATTCAGCAGCGAACACTTGAATGTCATGAGCGTCGCCAGGGCCGCGACTTCGGACAACGAAACATCTTGGTGATACCGAATGCCGCCTTTGTAGGGGCCCAGAGTCGACGAGTGCTGCACACGAAACCCGGTGAAAACTTTTACGCGGTAGTCGTCCATTCGCACAGGAACAGAAACGACGATCGCTTTTTTCGGTCGCTTGATTCGCGACAAAACGTTCGGATCACAGTTGATCGCTTTCGCCGCGACATCCAAAAGTTTAATTGTGTTGTCGAACATTTCGCCGCGGTAAAGATCTTCGCCGTGAAGCAGAGGTGAGTGTGGGTTGGAATTGGTTTCGGTCGTCGCCATCGGTTCCGCCTTCAGAGGTTGAGATAAGGTTCCCTAGTAGAATAGAGGCTCTTCTCCTTGGCAACTCGAGATTTACATCGTGCGAGTGTCATGGTTGGATGCCAGGTATGTCGAATCCACAAAATGTGACTCGCAAAGCCATGGCTGATTTTACGGCGCCTCTCAAACACAGTCTTTTTAAGCTTGATGGCCGCGAGGTTGTCATCGTCGGAGACATCGGCGTTGATGAATACACGTTGGGTCAGGTGCGCCGCATTAGCCCCGAGGCGCCGGTTCCTGTTGTCGAAGTTGAAAAAGAAGAATCGCGGTTGGGTCTGGCCGCAAACGTTGCTCAAAATATCAGCGGCCTTGGAGGCATCCCACGACTCATTTCGGTGGTCGGTGACGATGCAGGCGCGGCACAAATTCGTGGACTGCTCAACGTGGCTGAAGTCCCAACCGACTTACTCGTCATCGATCGCTCGCGACCCACGACACGTAAACTGCGAGTGATGGTGCAAAACCACCACATCGTTCGCGTCGACTATGAGCAAAAACGGTTTTTAGACGCGACAATCGAAACCGAAGTTTTGAAAAATGTCGAGCGCGCTCTCGAGTCGCCCAAAGTCGTGGCACTCATTGTTCAGGATTACGCGAAGGGCGTGATCAGTGAAGGCCTGGTTCACGCGTGCGTGAAGCTCGGCAAGAAGCGAGGGATTCGCATTTTAGCTGATCCGTATCGTTCGACGCCGCTTGAAGTTTACCGAGGCGTCGACGTGATGACGCCGAATCACGATGAATCAGTTGCACTGGCGGGTATTGGCGGCGACGAGCTGCGTGCTAGCGACGGGACATTGAACGATATCGGAGCACGGCTCATGACGGCCATTGGTTCGACGACGATGGTGATTACCCGCGGTCGCGACGGGATGCGAGTTTTCGAAGGTGGAGTTATCACGGATCTTCCGACCAACGCCAAGCAGGTGTTCGATGTGACGGGAGCCGGCGACACCGTGATTGCGGCTCTCGCTCTTGCGTGGGGTTCGGGGCTTTCGCTGGTTGAAAGCTGTGCGCTGGCGAATATTGCAGCTGGAATTGTCGTTGGTAAAGTGGGCTGTGTTCCTTGCCGCCGCAGTGAACTCGAGAATGTTCTGAATTCGTTGTAAATCTCGGTCGTTGATTCACGCCTGATGACCGACTCTTCGAGTATCCAAGCAATTCGTTCAATTCCTTCCGTCTTCGTAGCAAATTGCAGATTTTTGCGGCACACGAAGGCATTCAGAGTTGATTGAATCTCTTTGACGAGGAGTCTTTGTGAAACTGTGGTCGGCCGTATTAAGTCTTGCTCCTAATTTCTGCTTGGCTTTCATCTTGGCATTTAGCGCAGGAGTAGCCCGGGCCGAGTCGCCTCCGGCTCCGGCAACGTCGGAAGTCATGCAGTGCATCGTGTCCGTCGCTACCGCGAGCGACGCGATCAGCGCAGATGCCGTTCAAAAGAACGCTCAGATCGTCTCGATGCCACTCGTTGATGGCAGCGCTGATCTCGAGGTTCAAATTGCGGGCGAGACGGTCGCCTTGTCATTGTGGAAGTACGAGCACACGGATCTCTATAATTTTGCAGCTTTGCTGGTTACGCCCAAGGCTGACCTGCCGCCACGCGGCCCACCGGCGGTCGCGATCGTGACCGACTTTTTGTACAACGATGGTCCGACCCAAGAGAGCGGCTGGGATCTCAACCCTGGCGTGAAGGCCACACGCTTCGCTTACCTGAATCGCCCAAACGGGAGTTTCGGTGTTTCGACGAAATTGCTGAGCGCGCTTAAAGCGGCGGGCAAGTGGGGTACACACCCATTTAATTCGATGCAGATGGATATCACAAACTCTCCACTGATCGCCGATTTTATCCGCGATCAGCTTGCAGCGAAAACAATGAAGCCGACGGATGTCATTGGAATCTCGACCGCATTTTCTTGCTCGCTTCAGCGCTAAGCGGGCGGTGAGCTCCCCTACAGCCAGGGCGGTTTTGCGAAGAGCTCGGCTTCGGGGTCTCGGCCAAGTTCTTTCAAACGCCACCACTCGCTCGGAAGAAACCAGCTCGCTTCATTCTGCGCTCGTCCTACAGCGTCTGCATCGCCCCGGTGGTC
>JALHOI010000161.1:0-1098 GCA_022843085.1 Pseudobdellovibrionaceae bacterium | reverse complement strand
TGCGACTTCGGCGTTGGGCGCATTCATCGCTTGAAGCCACGCCGTCACTTCCATCGGGGCTTTAGGTTGTAGGGCCGGGTCGTAGACGTAAAATGTTTCTTTCATCGTCACGGCGTCGACCACCTTGGTGATCGGCGCCACGTGGTACCACCACTGAACTTGTCCGTCGGGTGAATTTGGAGTTTTCGCAGTTAACGTATCGAACGCGAAAATCTTCATCGGCTTGACGTTCGAAATCTGATCAATGAAGTAAGTCGCGACGGCCGCTCGAACGAAGCAACCGTCGTCGGGATACAGCCAGGTCGCGCGTCTCGAACGCAGTTCTTCATCAGTGTGAGGCTTTTCATCGCGCGCAAATTCAAAACTTGCCTGCATTGTAGCTGCGTCAACCATCGGAACTCGCTCCCACCGGGCTTTGCTGAAGCTCGATCGCTCTGAAACGACGGATCTTGATTGCGCCAACAAGCCCTTTGATTTTGCAGAATCCTGCGCGGCCCGAAGGTAGACAGCGCCCGGTGTGCCCGCCGCGCGTCGTGGAGATAGCGAAGCTTGCGCCGCCTCAAAACCCAAGAGCGCAAATAGCAGTGCCGCCAACAAAATGATCACGGGCTTCATTTTCTTATTCACGAACTTCTGGCTCGCAAATGGATCGGAGGGCGGGCGTCGCGACGAACCGTCGGAAAATTTGGAATTCGAGCTGAGCTCGGTACGAAGTTCTGTCATGTGCGACTCCGATCATGCCTGGTTGATGCTGATTACAAACGCTAGTCCTCAGTTCCAGGCCATGACGAGCGTTGGCTCGCGGCGTCGCGCTTCAAAAAATTCTTGAACGACCAAATTTGGGCCGAGAGCGCGACCTGATCGGTGACTCAACCTGTTGAGGCGCAGAAATTTCGACGTTTTTCCGCACGCGGCGCGTGAATTGCGAGTTGAAACAAGGTGTGACTTACATAAAAAGAAGCGGTACTAATTTCCCACTTGCTTTGAGCTTTAGCGCGTATTGAAAGGTCTCGAATGTCATCGCGAACAAAGATAACGAAATGGTGGGGAGCTGAATCATTTGGGGGCCTCCCGAAAGGCCGTTCATCTCGAACGAAT
>JALHOI010000160.1 GCA_022843085.1 Pseudobdellovibrionaceae bacterium | reverse complement strand
GGCCTTGAGGCCCGCTGTCTTTTCGATATGAGATCGCACGAGCTTAAGACCTTTTTCCATCGTCGCAGGTCTATCGCCTGCTTCTGCAGAGAGATTCTTCACGAGCATATCGGCAACATAGTTATTCGACCATTTCATCATGTCGGCAACGATCAGCGAAAGCTGCTTACTTTCGGCGGTCGCTAGAATCGTACGATTCGCGGGCGCAATACCATTTCGAACATTGCCTTTTAGTTTAATCCCGCGACTTTCAAGAAAAGTAGCAGCGGCATAACCCGACCACACATCGGGCGCACGGATACTTTTGTAAATCGCCTTTTCGGGCTGATCTAAGCCGATTGTTCCCGTCGCAAGAAAAGTTTCGCCCTTCGACGGATCTTTCGCGGCCAACCGCTCGACCGACACCGCGATCGGTTTACCTGCCGCAGTGGTTTTCACTTTGTTCTCAAGCTTAAGAAACGAGCTCATCACGTCGAGACTGACTTCGGCCTGATCGCCCGCCTTCACACCGGGACGAACCCAAGCCGTAACGGCATTCCAATTTAGCGACATCGCCCCAAGTGGGGCATCGTAAGCGCGGTCGACCCGCTGACTTTGTCGATCTTCACCGAAACGAATGTTGTCGAATCTTGAGTCGTCGACAACTAAGTCGCCATCAATCTGCGTGATGCCTGATCTTGAGAGTTCATTGACCAGAAACCACATACTTTCAGAGACAAAAGAAGGATCACCACCACCAATGAGGTAAAGCGGACCCTTCAAAGTTCCGTCAGCGACCTTGCCGTTTCGATTCAGGCTCGCGTTATTCGAATCAACTGCAAAAAATGTTTTAAATTTATGCCCCGCCGGCAAAAGAGCCAACACAGCCGCGGCCGTTGGAACTTTTGACGTCGATGCCGGTATAAATTGTTTGTCCGGCTGCAAACTAAAAACGGGTGTTTCTGCTTCACTCACCCAAAGACCGAGATCGCCTTGTTTAAAGCCCGCATTTTTTATCTGCGATTCGAGCCGAGTTGCGACAGACTTAAACGAAGCCATCTTACCTTCGGCGTAGGTCGTTCTCGAGGACAATAACGACGCGGCGAGCACGAGAACTCCCGCAATGGAAATGATCAGATGAAGCTGGGGCTTGGGCTGGGGCTGAATTCGACGAGTTCTTCGCATAGTTCTAAGATAGTAGCCAGTCGCCGAGCTTGCGTCGAACAGAACCGAGTGGGAAATTGATCACATGTCGTTAAAAAATCGGATCCCAATTTTACGCCGTCATCTACAAACAATTACCCCAATCGTCGCTCTTACCGCGTTCATTTGCGTGGGTGTGATCAGTTGCACCGGAAAATCGAAAGACGACGATTCAACCCTGTACGTTGGTCTGTCATCTGCGCCTGCAACGCTAGATCCTCGCAACGCGATGGACGCCGGGGGTATGCGAATCACGAATCTCATCTTTTCTTCGATCGTAAGGCTTGGTCCAGACCTTGAGATCATCGGCGAAGCTGCGACAAAATGGACGTATAAGAAATTAGTCTACACCTTTACACTGCGACCTGGACTGAAGTTCGATGATGGATCTCCGAACGGAATTCCCGTTACGAAAGAAGACTTCGAGTTTTCGCTCGACACATTTCGTAAAGCTGGGCGATTTGCGACTTCCCTCGAAGCCATAGATTCCTTCGACGTCAGTTACGGACCAACGGGCGGGACTCTCACGATTAAACTGAAAGAGTATTCGGCAACGTTGCTGACAGATCTGACACCTGTCAAACTTTTGCCGGCGAAAATCGTAAAGGAGAAAGGCGATCTTTTTCGCGAAGCACCGATTGGCACGGGACCCTTTGCGTTTGTGTCGGAGGATTCGGGCGAGATTAGGCTTCGCGCGAATCCACACAACTCGTACGCACCGCCAAAGGTTAAGACCGTAACGTTCAAAATTGTACGAGAAGACAACACGCGATTTTTGAAACTGATGAAGGGCGAACTCGACCTTGTTCAACAAGAATTGCCACCAACAAAAATCGTCGAGATCGAAAAAAAGGGCGGTTTTCAAGTCTTCAAGTACCCAGGACTTTCGATGACCTACATGCTGGTCAATCTCAAGGACACGACCTTTCAGAAGAAAGAGGCTCGGCAAGCGCTTTCAAGTGCTCTTAATCGCGAAGAAATCATTCGATACAAACTCGAGGGATTAGCACAGTCGGCAACCAGCATTCTATCGCCAATTAATCCGTATCACGATGTCAGTTTGTCGCGCGCAACCTTTGATCTTGAGAAGGCAAAACAACTGATCGAGGCGAACGGCCTCAAGGGGCGCGAGGTGGTATTAAAAACATCGAATTCAACCCAGGCTGTCGAGAACGGAAAAGTTCTGGCGAATCAGCTTGAGGCGGCTGGTCTTGTTGTCAAACTTCAGAGTTTTGAATGGGCCACGTTCTATAAGGATATGGATCAAGGCAACTTTCAGCTCGCGACTATGAAATGGGTCGGTACAACCGACCCTGATATCTACAAGACCGCTTTTCATTCGAACGAAGTTCCACCGAAAGGGCGAAACCGCGGTTCCTACTCAAATCCGGTCGTCGACAAACTTGTCGACGCTGGGCGAAAAATTGAAGACGTCCGAAAACGTGTCGACCACTACAAAAAAGTTCAACGAATCATCTATGACGATTTGCCACTTGTGCCACTGTGGTACGACTTCGAGGTCGCGGTCGCAAGTCCCCGCGTACACGGCTATGTTCCATCAAAAAATGGTGACTACACCTCCTTGACTAAAGTCGAGAAGAAGTAAAGACCGGTTTTACGTACATCTGGAAGCTGAACTCGTTTCGGCTTCAACTCATAGCTAAATTGCGC
Organism: Pseudobdellovibrionaceae bacterium; assembly: GCA_022843085.1. GTDB lineage: Bacteria > Bdellovibrionota > Bdellovibrionia > Bdellovibrionales > JAMPXM01. The sequence continues at coordinate 4,317 of JALHOI010000160.1, read as the reverse complement.
CGATATCGAAACACTGACGTGTGAGGTATCGATGCAACTGAAGCGCTTGGACTGGCTGATAGTCCTTTTTCCGCTTTTCCTCACCTGGGGAATCGACCAGGTTACCAAAGGCTACGCCGAAGGCATTCGCGGCCTCCAGTTTTTTGGTCCGTTCGGCTTCGTGCTTCATCACAACCATGGTGCGATGCTGGGCCTCTTTAGCGATCTGCCCGCCGTTCTTCGAATCGTTACACTCTCGACCGGCGGTGCTTTCTTAATTTTTTCTTTCGCGATCATTCAGTACTTACTTCCAATCAAATCTTTGATGTTGCGCACTGGGATGAGTGTTTTGCTGGGCGGTATTCTAGGCAACGTCACAGACCGCATTATCAACGGGTACGTCATCGACTTTTTACTTCTCGGCTCGCCCGAAAATGCGACCCCGGCCTTCAACATGGCTGACGCGCTTCAGTGGGTCGGTTACGCCATGATTGCGGTTGCCTTGATTCGTGAATCAGAAATTCTGTGGCCGGCCGACAACACGCGAAAACGGATGTGGATCAACGTTCGCTTCCAGCTGCGCTACTGCTTCATTTTGACCGGAGTCGGATTAGGCTTCGCATTAATAGCGGGAGTCTTTTCGTACACATTTTTACGAGTCACCATTATCGACCTTGTTGGCAACAATGAAAAACTGCTCGATCACTATCTTATGCCGTTTGTCTTGACGTTCATTGTTGTCAGTATGACCTTCGCTGCTGTCTTGTTTCTCGTCGGGCGCGTGCTTTCAAGTCGAATCGCCGGCCCGCTTTACGCGTTCGAAAAATTCCTCGATGACTTAGTTGCGGGCAAACCTCGTGTCTTGCGCTTACGGGCTGGTGATGAATTCAAACACCTCGAGATCATCGCGGCACGATTGAGTCAGCAATTTATCGAGAGAGAACTTCTGAAATCACAGGCTGAAGCTGCAAAGCTCGCAGACGAAGCGTCGAGGGCTGCACGTCAAAACGAAGAGGCCGCACGCGGTGGTGACGCCCCGACCGAACTTCCATCCAACGTCATGCCACTCAAACGATCGACTGAACGTCCTTGATCCAGTAGCGCTTCGCCTGATTCTCACCGGCCTCGATAGCGACTAAGGCGTCGCCATCGAGTTGCCGAATAACGCCGACCGGTTTTATCACCCGAGATTTCCCGGGCCGACTTCCGCCCGCATAAATCAATTCAACCGAAGTTCCAATTCGGGCCGCTTCGATGAAGCGCTGAAGATGAGCATTCTCTCGAAGTGCATTGATAGAGAATCGCGAGAAATACATGAGGCCCAAATCAAACTTCGTTCGGCGAAGCATCCGACCCGCAATATCGGCAACCGTCAACGTCGGCTTCACTTCGGGGTTTTGATTCGCGTTGGTTTGAAGCTGATCAAAAATTTTGAGTGCGACATGCAGGCAGGCACGCGCATCGTCGAGCGCACGATGAGCTTGCCCGGAGTTCACCTGATAAAATTGCGCCAGTGTTTGAAGACGGTGGTTCGGGGTCTCAGAAACTGTGGCTTGCGCAAGAAGCGATGTGCACACAGCCGGTTCAATCGGCAGCGGCAGATTACACGCTTCAAGCGAGGCCGCGACGAAGCCCAAATCAAACTGCGCGTGATGTGCGAGAAGCACTGACCCAGAAATAAACTCGACAAACTTCGGCAAAACTTCGGCCAACGTCGGAGCCGTTTCGACCATCTCGTTCGTAATTCCGTGAATGCGAATGACTTCGTCAGACATCCGACGAGTCGGTTTCACAAGCGACGCGAACGAGGTGACTTCTTGTCCCTTGCTCCACTTCACCGCCGCGATCTCGCAGATTTCGCTTTCAACCGGATACCGACCACTGGTTTCGGTATCGAAGGCGACCCAAGTCGCCTCTTGCCAAGCCAGCTGCGCTGTTAGACTAGGCTGCGCCATGGCACTTTTTGTACTTGAGTCCGCTGCCACACGAACATGGGTCATTGCGACCAATTTTGGGTTCAGTGCGCACGACCGGAGCCGTCGGAGCATGGTGATGATGCCCGTGGCCGTCGGCATGCTCGTGCGATTCGGCGTCGACAAAATACCAACGACCCTCGGTTTTATCTTGGCGGAATTCCGCAACTTCGTGATGGCCGATCTTTTTACCGTTCAGTTTGTAGGTGGCTGTGAATTCGACCACACCCGTTGAATCGTTTGGTTGCCCGGCCTTTGTGTTCATGATCTCGAGGCCAAGCCATTTTGATTTGGTCGACCATTCTTTAGCGCCAGCCTCATCAAACTCTTTTCGCTTTTCGGGCGCGAGCGTACTCTTGATGTAACTGATGTTGGCGTGAACATAAGCGGTGTACCGCGAACGCATCAGAGCCTCAGCTGTGGGTGCTTTTGCAGCGCCCTTGATGAAGGGTTCGCAGCAAGCGCCGTAGGTTTTGCCGCTGCCGCAATCGCAAGAAATTTCAGTGTCGTTTGTTTGTTCCATATATGAGGCGAGCTTACGAGTGCTGCATTCTAAGAGCAAATAGTTTTGAGTCCAACTGCACCTGCAGTTTCGCTCGACGCCAAAAGGCGTACCGCTGTTATTCGGCGCACCTCAAGATGAACCCTACGCCAGTCATTTTTTTGATCTGATCTATTTTGAATCACTGTCGGTGACGCCGTCGTCTTTGATATCGAAATGAGACCTCTTTTCTTCGTGACGCTAAGTTCACAGTTCACGCTAACCGATACCTGAACGTGGAAACATTCAGTCGATTTTACGACGGCGCTAAAGCAATAACCTATTTGATCTGGGGCCTTGCAATCTTGGCCGTCAGCACGCCCACTTTCGCAGCCGATGTTCCGCAATCGTTTACTCTTGATGGTCAACTTTTCAGTGATACGACCGCAACATCAGCGCTTCAAGACAGTTCGATCGAGTTCAGAATTCAAGTGTTAGACGAAGCGAAGGTCTGCGTACTTTACGAAGAAACCCAAAGCGTCAGCACGCTCGCATCAAAAGGATACTTCAGCGTTCAGGTTGGAACTGAGCTTGGAAGCATCAAACGATCGTCAGGCGATTCGGCGAATTCGATGGCGACAGTTTTTCAAAATATCACAGCGATCAACGGAAAACTTTTGTCAAACGGAAGCCCCTGTAACGTGGCACCTGTCGCGGGCAAGCGAAGATTTGTTCGTATTTCGATAGCGCCAAGCACGATGGGCGCGACAGCTCGTGTGCTTTCACCCGATTTGACAATCGATTCGGTACCGAATTCGGTCGTCGCCGAACGCGCCGAAAGTATTCAAGGCCTTCGCGCAAACAACTTACTTCAAGTGAACACCGCAGCCGGTTCGGCTTTGTCACAAGCGAACTTAGAAAGTCTGTTTACGTCGACAACGCGGTTCAATTCGCTCACCTCAGTCATCGACGGCACCAGCACAAACTACATGCGGTCGAATTCCGGTAGCGGAGCCCAGCTTCCGGTACTGCCAGGTACACCCACGACTCCACCGATTGGTGCGATCTGGTTTGATTCAACCGACAGCCGAATCAAATTTCAAACATCGGTCGGCCCTGCGACTTTAGGTACCGGAGGCGGTTCAGTCACAAGTGTCGGCTTTACGGCTCCGACAGAATTAACTGTCACCGGCGCACCCATCACCGATGCTGGAACAATCGCGGTTACATGGGCCGCGCAAACAACCGGCAGAGTCTTTGCCTCACCCAACGGTTCGACCGGCACACCGACCTTTCGATCTCTCGTCGCCGCCGATGTTCCATTTGCAATTCAAAACCTCGGCGGCACACCAAGTTTTCAAAGTGGTCTCGATGCCGCCAAAGGTTCAGCCACAACCGCAGGCCGAATTTGGATTTCGACCGACACCCGCGAAATTTACCGCGACACAGGTACGACTTGGGAGACGATCGGAAGTGCTGGTGGGGGCGGAGCCCCGTCAGGTGCAGCGTCGGGTGATTTGTCTGGCACGTACCCAGGACCGACAGTCTCAAGAATTCAAGGCACCGGGGTAGCTGTCACGGCACCTCTCGACGGCCAAGTTTTAAAATATATCGGCGGTGGAACAGCCGCGTGGACTCCGACGAATTTTAACATCGGAGATTTAAAAACTGCAGCTGGTACTCAGCAGTTCGCGGGCTCTGCGACATGCGCGGCCTCGCAGACGTTGACGTGGTCGTCACTCACCGACACCTTTGTTTGTTCAAACATCGCGGGCCTTGACGGCGGCGTGATCACCGCCGGCACAGTTCCAGCCGCACGGCTACCCGCTTCCGCAAGTGCTTGGACTGTTTCAGGAGCTGACCTTTATCGCACCGGTGGCAATG
>JALHOI010000159.1 GCA_022843085.1 Pseudobdellovibrionaceae bacterium | reverse complement strand
TGGATTTCGTTACAAACTTGATTGTCGTCGGAGACAGCACCTCGGCCTTCTCAAAATTTTCGTAGTACGGTCGCATGTGAGCTGCGTTGTATTTGTCGTCGAAGATAACATCGAAGCTAAATTTCACGTCTTCGATCGTCAGCGGTTTGCCGTCGCTCCACTGAACGCCTTGGCGAAGCGTAAAAGTAAATTCGCGCCCGTCTTTCGAGACCTCAAGCTTTTCAGCAAGCGCGGGATCCCAGCCGTATGTTTCAAAATTTCGGTTCATCAAACCGTCGAGAACTAAAGTTTGGATTTTCTGGTTATAGAGGTCGGTGCCTGTGATTGGGTTCAGCGTCGTCGGCTCAAGCCCTAGATTATAGAGAAACGTGCCGCCCTGGGGTGCCTTCTCGTTTCCAAGAATTGCGACGTTCGCGTTGCTCTTTGGCGTCTCGGCAGCAATGGCCGGGGCGTGGGAAACAAGCGTGGTTACCGCGAGTACGGCGCTCACCACGGAAGTCTTCAAAGTCGTATTCACCACACCATTAACGGTATCTCTAACCATTCCGCTTGCCGCATTAAAAAATAGATCTGTGCACATCCCCATTCGCTCCCCCAATTGTTTGAACCCGGATAATGTCTAAAAAAGTCTCTGCTTAAGCAAGTTTTTAGCAAGTCCCATTGCAGCGGCTGCGACGAGCCGATCGCACCAGGCGGCGAGCCGTACTGCAAACGGCTCGCTCAACTTCGAGGGCCGAAACGCTCCCATTCAAATGATTTATCGTGTAGATATGCCGGATGGCTAAACAGAAACGACAGTCGGATCAGACCGACGTCACGCAAAATGACTCCAACGCGCTAGACGATTCGCATTTCGAAGCCGGAACGATACCACTTTCGGAAACCGGGATTTTTGGGCTGAACTGCTCGGCCGAAGACGCGAAGATTCACCTTGTACCTGTTCCTTGGGAGGTCACAACATCGTATGGACGCGGCGCAAGCCTCGGGCCCAGCGCAGTTCTTCGTGCAAGTCGGCAAGTTGACCTCTTCGACTTCGAGACAGGCGAGGCTTGGCAATCCGGATACTTCATGCATGACATCGATCACGCGTGGTTCAAAAGAAATCGTCAATTGAAAGAGAAAGCTCAAGAGCGGCTCGAATTTATCGATTCGGGCGAAGAGAGCGAAAGTTCGGCTCGAATGCGCGACGAAATTAATCTCGCCTCTGACGAACTCAATGCGTGGGTGAAAACAATTTCGGAAAAAAGCCTCGCGTCAGGAAAAATTGTCGGCGTGGTTGGCGGCGATCACTCGGCACCGTTCGGATTGATTCAAGCCGTAAGCAAAAGTTTGAATGGCGACTTCGGTATTCTTCATTTTGACGCCCACGCCGACCTTCGCAATTCCTATCAAGGCTATACACACAGCCACGCTTCAATCATGCGCAACGTCATGGAAAAAATCTCGGTGCGCACACTTGTCCAAGTCGGCATTCGCGATTTCTGCCGCGAAGAGTATGACTACAGCGAGTCGCGCCGCCACAGAACAGGCGAGGTCGGCAGTGGACGTATTGTGACTCACTACGATCGCGCTCTCAAAAAACGAATTTTTGCAGGCGAAACTTTTGATGCGATTGTCGCTTCCATTCTTGTCGACCTTCCCAAAAACGTTTACGTCTCTTTCGATGTCGACGGGCTCGACCCGGCACTCTGCCCTAGCACCGGAACGCCGGTACCCGGCGGACTGAGTTTCGATCAAGCGACTGCGATCCTTGCATCTCTCGCTGAAAGCGGGCGTCGCATTGTCGGCTTCGACTTGAACGAAGTTGCCGAGGCTGCTCCTGGCGAAAGTGAGTGGGACGCCAACGTGGGTGCCCGGCTTTTATTTAAAATGTGTGGTTGGACCGCCGTGACCAACGGTTTTGTAGAAAGACCGAACTCGACGTCCCAGCGCGCGGTTTCGGGGCCGCAACTATGACAGCGAAAAAAACCTCGTTGCCACGAAAGCTACCAAAAGACGTTTGGTACAAAGATGGGATTCAGTTCGAATGCCAAGGTTCGGGCCAGTGTTGCGTCTCGCACGGTGAGTATGGATTTGTTTACGTCACAGCGAGTGATCGAAAACGAATGGCCGCCCTTCGCGGCATCTCGACGCGAGAATTTACCCGCGACTTTTGTTTGAAAGAAGAAGGATTGTATCGCTTGCGCGATGGTGAACCGATCAGCGTACACGGTGCCACGCCCAAAAAAACGGACCAGACAACGCAGCCGAGCTTAGCGAAACCCTGCGTGTTCCTTGAAAATAAACGCTGCAGTGTTTACGCCGCACGGCCAGCGCAATGCCGTACTTGGCCCTTTTGGCCCGAGACAATGACGGCGAAAGCTTGGAAAAAAGATGTCGCGAAATTCTGTCCAGGTGTGGGTAAAGGGCGAGTTTGGCCGCGCGAAGAAATCGAAGCTATGGTGAAAGAGCAAACGGATTGGGAGCACGACCTGACACACGGCCGTTAAACGCAAGCCGAGTCCAGGCCGACCTCAGTTTTAGCTTTCAAACATCTTAGCCGTCGATGACACATCAAGGTCTTCAAACATCGCAGCGTAGCATAGGTAAGATGTCACAAACATCGTTGGCAAAAAGATGAAGATCACCGGCAGAAAAAAAAGAATCGTGCAGATAAAAGCGAAACCAAGAAGCACGACGGCGAAATAGAGAAGCGGCACCGCGTTGATCTGGGTCGCCTTCAAGTTCATCTCGATCGACTGGGTAAACGATCGCCCCTGAAACGCCATCAGCGGACCAGAAAACGCCGTCAGCGCCAACCACACGAGCAGTAGAAAGAGGTTCGCTAGCGATGCGAACATGGTGATGACTCCACTTCCTTCAGCCACTTTTGTGACGCCGATCTGCAAGATCGCAATTGCGACACCGGAAATTGCGAGTGGCATCATTTCTCCGAGAAGCTTCGAATCGCGAAAAACGTAAAAGACGTCTGTGAATTCAACCTTTTTGCCTGCGATAAGCTGCTTCACGATTCGCATTTGGCCGACACCGAGAAATAATGCGGGTATCGATGAAAGAAGCCCAAGAAAGGGAACTCGAGACAGAGCGAAAACCACGAACAAGATGATGAGCGAAGTGCCCAGCATAATTTCATAATGCTTTTTCGTGATTTTCCAGCCCGTCGTCAGAATTGGCATTCCGTAGTTGTTAGGCAGTCGGCGAAACTCGGAACCCGTTGTCATTGTGTCTCCAAAATGTGATTCACGCCGTGGATCCAAAAAACAGGGCCAAAAAAAGAGAGGCCCGGTTGGACCTCTCTTATTAAGTTTCAATAGCGCCGTGAGCGCAAAGATTAATACGCAAAGCTTAACGCGGACCCGGCGATTTTGTTGCGAACAGCAAACTTACCTTGCGTACCGCTTTTGAAGTGATTCGCGCAGCTCGGCACCCTCGATCGACAAACGCGTCCAAGGGATCGCCCTCAGGCGCTCGGGTTCGATGATCTCCTCCGTTTCTTCGCAGATGCCGTAACTACCATTTTCGATGCGAGCGAGTGCCATTTCGATTTCGACAAGCTGAGTCCGCAGGCGTTCATGCAGCGTCAGTGTTTCAGCCTCTGCCAAAACTCGAACGGTTTGATCCGCCTCGTCTCCGCCTTTGTCTTCAATATGAAGTTCTTGGCGCGTGTTGCGCACTCGGTTCAGAACTTCTGCTTTTGCATTGAGTAGAAGAGTTTTGCACTCTCGTATCAATGTCGCCTCGATTGCCCCCATCGGCTTCCCCCCTGCTTAGATTCGCCCGCCTTGGCTTAGTGCCATTTTGGAACTTTGAAAGTTAGCCACACCCCGAACTCTGGGCGCAAGCACATTCTTACATTTTCTGTCAGGTTTCAAATGGCTGATTTCGCGAGACTTATGCGTCTCACAACAGAACACTAATTTGATTTTTCAAAAATCTGACAAAACCAGTCGAAGTTTCGCTGGTGTTTATCGGGGCTCGAGCTGGCCGAGGCTGACCTCAGAAGCTCATTCGCGAGCGCTTGACGGGAATCCAGACGTTCGAATCCCGAGTCCAGTATGAACCACGATACTCATCTTCAAGGCGCACCCAAGCTCCTTCGCGGTCAATCTTCTTAAAGGGGGTGTAGCGATCGGCGACTTTGAAGTCGGCGCGAGGCTCGCTCTGCCCGGGACCCTTATGTAGCGCAGCCGTACGGACCCGCACGACGGCACATGATTGGTTTACGGCCACGTTTCTCGAGATGACCCAATGTGTTTGGCCACGAACGTCGCGAACCTGGGACCAGCCATTTTCGACCGCGATGCGCTGAAGAGGCATGTGGCGCGCAACGACCCAGGTCACGCGTGAACCCACCGAGGGTCTGGCGCGCAATTTCGCTTTCGGCGACATGACACACACGGGCTCGTCACGCGGTTCGGCATGCGCCTCGCTCGCAAAAACGCTGGTCAGGAGACCTACGCCGATGACGAGTACAAGTTGGACGAGGATTCTTCGAATGTGTTTCGTGTTTTGCCTTTTGCTGTGATTTGCCATCGAAAGCCCCCGTCATCGCCGTTTGTCGAGACCGACGAAGGTCCTATCGGCTACGGGTGTCTCAAATCTTGAGAGGAATCTGCGCCAGGAGAGATGATTGGCATCAAAAGTTCGACAGTTCGCATCAGACTTCTCTATTTTCGAGGGCGTTTCGAGAGCGAAGGCGGACCACCTGGACCGATCGACTAAAGTTCCAGACGACAGGTATTTACGCGCCGCGACATCGGCGACGACAACGCGTCGCCTTTTTATCTATTTTTTTAAATGAGGCGGCGGCGCGAGTGAAGGGCGATCTGTTTCTCCGCCCGTGGTCCTTCGAGTGTCGGGTGTGGCGGCGGCGGTGTATGTGCCGTCGGCGTCCGGGTGAACAACGACGGCGTCGACGTCCAAGACGGCGTGCGCGGCATCTTCGGCATAAAAAGGCCGCGTCGATGGTCCTGTGTTTCGTGCGCTACCGGCGGTGAAAGTCGCTCCGGCACCGAACGCGCGGTGAAGGCGATTGGCTGCGTAACTGCGTACAAATGGCAGCAGTAAAATCAAAGCGCAAAAGTCAGAAAAGTAGCCAGGCAGTAAGAACAAGACACCTGCAAGTCCGATCATTGCGCCGTTAACGGCCGCAAATCCAGGCGACTTACCTTCGCGAATTGCCTTGGCGACTCCGACCGTCAAGTGCAGTGTCGACGAACGAAACAAACCGAATCCGAGTACGAGTGAGACGACCCATGCGAAAAAAGCGTTCGCGAACCCAAATTCTTTCACAACTGCGATAAGCAAGCTGATCTCGATAAACGGAATCATCATCAGCGAAAAAATAATCAACACTTCGTCACATCCAGTTCAACGAGAACGGGGCAATGATCTGAACCCTGAACATCTTCAAGGATTTCGGCTCGCTTCAAGGCCTTCACGAGACCCTTCGTGACACAGATGTAATCGATTCGCCAACCGCGATTTACAGGTCGGGCGCGCTCGATCTGACTCCACCATGTGAAGGCTCCCCTTTCATTCGGATGGAAGTGACGAAAGGTGTCGATGAAGCCTAGCGCTAGAAAAGACTCAAACCACTCGCGTTCTTCAGGCAAAAAACCGCTGTCATTCGCAAGCCGAACCGGGTCATAGACATCGACATCGCGGTGGGCGACGTTGTAATCACCCACCACGATGACTTCGCGACCAGCTGCAATTTTAGCGCGAAGATGAACGTTCAGTGTCTGCAGAAAAGTTTGTTTAAAGTCGTGACGTTCTTGGCCGCTTCCGCCGTTGGGAAAATAGATATTGTAGAGAAGAAATTTACCGTGATCTGAAATCACGACGCGGCCTTCATTGTCGTAGATATCGATCCCGATCTTGCTTACGACTTCTCGAGCCGGCAAAGCTCCGACCAAATTGCCAGACGAGTCCGCTTTTTGAAAGGTCGCAACACCCGAGTAACCCTTTTTGACGGCCGACGACCACGTGCCTGTCATGCCGGCGGGCTGACGTACATTCATTTCGACTTGATCAATGTGCGCCTTCGTTTCTTGCAAACACAAAACGTCGGGGGCCTCGCGTTCGACAAACGGAACAAAACCCTTTTTCCCCGCCGCGCGAATCCCGTTCACGTTCCAGCTTATGATTTTCATTCGTTCCACGCGTCGATTTTCATCGTTTCCACCTGACAGTTTTCATAGCAGTCTTCATAGCGATTTTAATCGCAGTCTTCATCGCAGTTTTCGTCGCAGTCGCTCTGCCGTGCTCTGCCTGGACCTCGCTCATTCGCAAGAGCGCTGCGCTGCACAGCAACATGCTCTCGCGTGAATATCGCGACCGGTTCGACGGCTGCGGCTTGCCGGCTCATGCCTAAACCCTTTAGAACAATGCCTCGGCTTTAGGAACTTCATTTTCAGGAGGATAGCATGGCTATGATCGGGCAACCTGCTCCGCTTTTTACGACGACAGCGGTCGTCAACGGCGGCGAGTTCAAAAAAGTGAGTCTTACGGATTACAAGGGTAAATGGGTCGTGCTGTTCTTTTACCCGCTCGACTTCACGTTTGTCTGCCCAACGGAGATCACTCAGTTTCGTGACAAGTTAAAAGACTTTAAGGCGGCGGGCGCCGAAGTGCTTGGCTGTTCGATCGATTCTGAACATGCGCACAAGCGTTGGTTAAAAGACGATCTTGGCGATCTGAACTACCCACTTCTCGCCGACACAACAAAGCGTATCTCGCGCGATTACGGAGTGTTGCTTGAAGATGCAGGAATCGCGACACGCGGAACGTTCATTATCGATCCACAGCAGAAAGTGCAGTACATGGGAATTCACAACCTCGATGTCGGTCGCGATGCGAACGAAATCTTGCGTGTCGTTCAAGCGCTTCAGACTGGCGAACTCTGTGGAGCCGGATGGAAAAAAGGCGATAAGCCGGTTGGTTGATTTCGGAGACAGCTAAAAAAGGCGAACGAATGACTCATGCCGATTTTCTCGCACGACTTGCACACGAGTATCCGAAAACTGCGAGCGAAAACGACATTCGTTCACTCGTCATCCCAACGCTGATTTCGCCGACCGCCCTCAAACTGCCGCAGGAATGGAGAGACGAGGCCCAGCGCCTTGTCTCTGTATTTTACAACGGACTTCGAGAAAACGAATACGGCGCTTCATCGTGTCCGCCGGGCTCACGCACCG
>JALHOI010000158.1 GCA_022843085.1 Pseudobdellovibrionaceae bacterium | reverse complement strand
CTCGCAGCGGTTGGCGCGCGCCGAGGCGTTCGATTTCGCCCTCTTGGATAACACGCAAAAGCTTTGTTTGAAGAAGAATCGGCATTTCGCTGATTTCGTCCAAGAGCAGCGTGCTGTCTTGGGCGAGCTCAAACTTGCCTGGCTTTGATTGGTAAGCCCCGGTGAACGCACCTTTTTCGTGACCGAACAATTCGCTCTCAAGCAACCCTTCGGGAACTGCAGCGCAGTTGATAGCAACGAAACGCTTTTGCGAGCGTGGGCTATTGGCGTGTATAAAACGCGCAAGCAGCTCTTTTCCTGTTCCGGATTCTCCCTGCAAGAGTACCGTCGCACGACTTGAAGCCACATTTTCAGCAGTCTTTAAGATCCGAATCATCTCTGGATCTTCAGTTCGAATCGAACCATCGCGATCGAATAGTTTCATCTTACCTTCCCGCCTATCGCATCTCGGCCGCAGCCGGAATGCGGTCGATATACTTCTTGTACTCATCTCGCCACTTCGCGCCGCTCATTTGTTCAGAGGCCAGACGGCGCCAAAGACTTTTGCCGTCTTCCGCGAGTTCGCCCCACGTCGTTTCGGCCTCTTTCAATTCGCCGGTATCAAACAGAAGTTGCCCCAATCGGTACCGAACCGAGTCGTATCCGTTGCGTGTTGCATCGGCACTCGCGACGGGCATTTCGAGAAGTGATTTGTAGGAAGCAATCGCTTCCTTTCGCTTTCCTCGCGCCAGTAAAACTTCGGCACGTATCTCAAGCGCTGACGTTTTAATTTTTTCGCTTTCAACACCCGGAGCGGAAGCTGCCTTTAATGCCGCATCGATTGATACTTCGGCTGCTTTGAAATCTTTGTCCTTAAACGCGAGCTTTGCTGTGCGCAGGTGAAGCGGAGCGAGAGACGTTGCCTGGTTTGAATCTTTCTTCGAATCTCGAAGTGCAAACGTCGCCATCATTTCGGCAAGGTATTTTCTCGCAAGATCGCTTTGCCCACGTGCCTCTGCAACGTCGGCCGCGAGGCCCGCACGCTCGACTTGTTCGTCGCCAGTGAGGCGCTTCGAATCTGTGATTTTTTTGAGTTCAATTTCGGCCTTCGCATAGTCCCGTGACGCTGCGGCCATCGCAGCAAGCCGAAGTCGCACGCTCTCTTTTTCAATCAACGGCTCAAAGACGTCGCGGTCTTCGGGCTTTTGGGCTTCAAGTCGCGTTAACGACTCGTTGTAATTCGAAATCGCTTCGTCGTAGACGCCTGCGGTTTCGAAGGCTCGACCCGCAAGGTAGGGAAGATCAGCACGCTTGTTGCCTTTCAGCCAAGACGTTTGGTCGCGCGAATAGAGGCGAAGTGCCTGCATAAAGTCGCCCTTATCGACGGCTTTGCGAATTTCGTCAGTCAAGTTTCGCACAATACGGCCTTTGACGAGCGGCAAGTGTTTTGACTGTGTGTTCTCTTTATAGAACTGCACAAGATCGCGCGTCGCTTTCTCAAACTCACCACGACCTGTCATTGCATCCGCAACCGTGATCACCTTGAACTCTTGAATTGAAGGAAGATCGGCGTCGCGTTTCACGATTTCGTCGATTTCTTTCAGCGCATCTTGCAGTTCTCGCTCTTTCATCGTCGGCATTCGAGCGGTCAAAACTCTCATCCGAGCAATGTCCGCACCCGGTGTCGAACGATAGCGAAAGTAAGATTCGAAAAAAGCACCTGTCACACGTTTATCGTCAGCACCTACCAGCGTTTCGATCAATTCACCTAGTCGGGTCATAGCAAACCCACCGTGGCGATGTTCAGGAAACTTTTGTAAAAACTGGCGATAGCTGTCGATCGCTTCTCGCTCTTGACCAAGACGAAAGCGCGCCTCGGCGAGATTATAGAACGCATTCGGGAATCGACCTGTTGCCTCCGGGTTACTCTTGATAGCTGTGTCATAGGCCGCGATCGCCGTCTTGTAGTCGCCCTTCCGAAAATGAACATCACCTTTGCGAAAGGCTGCCTCTTGTCGGTCTTTCGCACTTGAAGCGTTTTTTTCGACTGACTCAAGTTCACGAATTGCATCATCCCACCGGTTCAAAGACAAAAAGGCGCGAGCGATCGAAACTTTGACCTGACCGGCATACTTCGAATCTGGCTTTAGTCTTACAAAACGTTGAAAAGTTTTGAGTGCGCCAAAACTGTCGCCTCTCTCAAGGTAGCTATAACCAACAAGCAAGAGCGTGCGGCTCGTCATCGGAGAGTCAGGGTATTTTTCGACAAGATTGTTATAGATACCCATGGCCTCTTCGAAGTCAGAGTCATGTAAGTTCGCTTCGTCTTTAATCTTGTTTTCTTCTTTAGACTGACGTTCTTTTAGCCACAGGTCGTAGTAGGTATCAGCCATCGCGTAGCGAATAATTTCGTCGTATTCGGTGCTCGGGTATTTCTTCAAAAAGTCTCGACCATTGTTTAAAAATAGCGCCTGACGCCCATTTTTAAAGAGCGTCAGCAGAAGACGCGCCTCTTTGTTTTCAGACGAGGTACCAGGCAATATTTCGTATGTCGGTGGAGCTTTATAGAGCTCTTGAAGTTTAGGAAATCCAAGATCTAGCATCGGATAGGCGATGCGTAGTGCTGCTTTGGATGCGAGCTTGGCGGACTCCTTAACTTCGTAATCTTTTACGGTGAAGCGACGAAATTCAGGATCTCCACCGTCAAAGATGCCACGCTCGAAATCGCGGCGCGAGGCGACTTTTTCGGCCATGGTCAGAGGCTCAGCCGGCTCCGCGGTGAGTGTTGTCGTTGCGTCAGCACCTTGTTTCGCAACGATAACGAAATCACCGCCGGCCGGCTTTCGCTTCGAGACTTTTTCTGGAAGACCGGCTTCAGACTGCACGGACTTTGCCACCGCTTCATTCCTATTTGAATTGGGCGCATTAGCTTCATCGGTTTCATCAGCACTTGCGAGCGTCTTTACGTCTTTAAGAGCCTGCTCGGCAGGAAAAAAATCGAGCACCAATCGTGTCGGCTTATCCGACAGGTAATCGAAAAAATCGACCTTCTGCCCCACTTGAAATCTGACTTCCACCATTCCATCGACTGCTTTTTCGTCGACGTTAACAATTTTGACTTGGCCGTCAGTCATCTGCTTCAGTCGACGAATCGAAGCGTCGTCAAGCGACGGAATACGAAGTACGACTTCACCACTTTGCAATTTTTCGATCTTATAGCGCTCGGCGCCACCGCCCTCAAATTCGAAGTGCGAAGCGTCGCCGATGCGTGAAAACTCAGCACGAATTCCTGAACCCGCCGCATGAGAACTCGATGCGTAGACGGCGATCAAGGCCGCGCTGACAAATGCGAGCGCGGCCCACTTGAAGGCAAACAAACTCTTCTTTTGACCCGTTTTCGCCATCCTGGCCCTCATCTACGTTCGTCGAGTTTGACCTCGACCTCGTCGCCTGACATCGACCCCAGCCTAGAGTCGCGTCATGAGCTTACCTGAAGAAGAGAGCACGTCGAATGCCAAGCGAAATCCAGCTGGAGACTCATTCGTCACGAGCTGGCGAACTTGCCAACGAGTCATCGACAAAACGCTGACAGGTCGGTAAAGCCTTTTGACGCTCGAGATGTCGAATTTCATCTGGTCCAGCGCTTGGGGAATTTCCCAATGCTTCCGACAAGAAGTCGCATTTCGGCCAAGAGTTTTCATCAGGGGTAAGCATCGTGAAGGTCCGCTCTTTTCGCGTTCTGAAAAATTCAACTCTGATCGCGTTGGCGCTGATCGCAGTTTTAATTGAAACCGGTTGCGTGTCGGTCAACATCGGCGGTGGAAAAACAGAAAAATCAATAGGAGTCGCGTACACCGCTCCGTCGGCTGGCTTTCAGATTATCAAAAACGAGCGGGCCGATCTTGCATGGAACAACGGCTCGACCGGCAGTACGATCGCCTATCAATCGACCTGTGGCGACACAAACGATGCGAGCCTCGATTCGATCGCAGAAGACTTGTTCAACGGCTTCGAAGACAGCAAAGACATTCGCAGCGAGCGCATTCCGTTTGATGGGCGAGAGGCGCTTCGCCGCGAGATTGAAGGCAAAGTTGACGGAGTCGTCACTCAAGTTCAAGCCATCATTTACAAAAAAAACAACTGCTCGTTCATTCTGACATTTGTGACCTTATCGAAATCACTCGTCGCCGATAATTCGCGAAAAGCGGCGATCAACGGCGACGTTTCTGAATTTGAACGTTTTGCCTCGAGCTTCAAGGCACCATGAGATCAACACTCGAGTCGATGTCGATTGCTCTCGGCCAGCGAGTGACCGTCGTGGCCGAGGACCTAGGCGGCGCTTGGCTGCTTTTGATGGCGGTTTTTCGCGATCTTTGGAGGCGACCCAGCTATCCACGACTCATCGTCGAACAGATCTATCACATCGGCGTGAAGTCGAGCGGTCTTGTGCTCATCACCGCCGCCTTTACGGGTATGGTCATGGCCCTTCAGTTCGGTCTCGGACTTGAAAAATTCGGCGGCAAACTTTACGTTCCGAAAATTGTCTCGCTTTCAATCGTGCGCGAAATTGGCCCCGTATTTTGCTCATTGATGCTTGCGGCGAGGGTCGGGGCTGGCATCGCATCAGAAATTGCGTCAATGGTGGTCACTCAACAAATCGACGCGATTCGCGTTCTCGGTACATCGCCAATCAAACGAATTGTGATTCCCCGGTTCGTTGGCTGCCTCATCTCGCTACCGATTCTCTGCACCATGGGCGACATCGTCGGTATCGCAGGAGCCATGCTTGTAGGCGTGACCGAACTTGGTCTTGACCCCTCTTTTTTCTACAACAAGGTTGTCACGACGGTGACTTTACTCGACTTGCTTACAGGGCTGGGCAAAAGCGTTTTCTTTGCTTTTTCGATTGCTCTGACCGCTTGCTACTACGGGCTCAACGTCAAAGGCGGCACGCGAGGAGTCGGACAAACGACAACGAAAGCTGTCGTCGTTGCGTCGATGTCGATTCTCATTAGCGACTTCTTTTTAACTAAACTCTTCTTCGTACTCTTCGAGAAGGGTTGATCGTGGCATCATCGAGTTTCGACAATGTCGCCGTTCGACTCAAAAACTTCGCGAAAAGTTTTGGATCGAAAGTCGTACATACGAATGTCACCTTCGATGTGAAGCGCGGCGAATGCTTAGGTTTGTTAGGCGGTTCTGGGGCGGGCAAGTCTGTCATCTTGCGAAGCCTCGTTGGGCTTGAAAAGCCTGACGCAGGCGAGATCTTCGTCGAAGGTCAGGAAATTTCGAAACTTGCAGAGATCGAGCTTCTCGAGATCCGAAAAAAAGTTGCCTATGTTTTTCAAAACGGTGCGCTTTTTGATTCAATGTCTGTTTTCGACAACCTCGCATACGCGCTTCGTGAGCATACCGACCTCAGCGAAGATGTGATTCGCGAGCGCGTGCTGAAGGGCCTTGAAGAATTTGGTCTGAAAGGCAACGAGTCGCTTTACCCCGCAAGTCTTTCTGGCGGTATGCAGAAGCGTGTCGGTCTTGCCCGATCGATCATTCTTCAGCCGAAGGTCGTTCTCTACGACGAACCCACGGCCGGGCTTGATCCCTACAACACCCGGCGAATTTGCGACATGATTTTGCGACTCAAAGAGCGCGGAGCCACCGCCATATTTGTCACTCACGATATGCCAGCTGCGTTTTTGGTTTGCGACCGTATTGCAGTTTTGAAAAACGGCGTGATTCATGCGATCGGCACTCGCGACGAGATCGAAAAACAAGATCCTTGGGTGAGCCGCTTTATTGAAGGCGAAGAGTATTGAGCTCGACAGAAAAGTTAAGGAGATAGCTATGGACTCACAAACATCACGCTTGGAAATGAAAGTCGGCCTGTTCGTCGCGCTCGGGCTGATCTCAGCGATGGCCGCGATTCTTATGCTCGGCGGAGACCGCTTCGCGTTCAAACGCCAGGTGACGTTCACAGCACGCTTTACCGATGTGCAGGGACTTTTCCCTGGCTCAATCGTAAGCCTTTCGGGTCTACGCATCGGGAATATCAAAACAATTACCATGGGCCCCGATCTGAAGCTCGACATCGAGATGCAAGTCGAAGCCCAATACGCAGCTCGAATCACAGAAGGCGCCATTGCCGAAGTGAAAACTCAAGGCGCCCTCGGCGACAAATTTATTTTCATCAAACCGGGCCCCCCTGATGCTAAACCTATCGCGGTGGGTTCTGTGCTTCCGAGTGAAGAAACAGATTTTATGAAGATGATTACCGATCGTAAAGACGGACTCGCCGGCGCGATTGACCTCATCAAAGAGCTCAACATTCTTGTTGTGAGCCTCAACCAAGACGGAAAAACCGCGAAGATGATGAGCAACCTCGCCGAGGCAAGCGAGAAGTTTAAAACCACGGTCACGAAACTTGACGCTGTTATGAACGACGTCAATGGGCCAAACCCCGAAGACAAACGAATCAAAAAAGCACTGGTCTCGCTCGCAAACGTCATGGAGAAAATCGACAAAGGCCAAGGCACCCTCGGCCAATTGATCAATGATCCGAGCGTGCACCAGTCTCTCAAAAACCTGCTCGGCCCCTCACCGCGCGGAAAATTTATGAAAGAGATGGTTCGCGAAACCATCAAGTCGGGCGACTGAACGAAGCGTCGGGCAGCTTGTAAAACCAAATGGCCAGCTCAGCTCGCAGAATTACGTCGTCGTCTTTTTAGCGACACCAACAAGATGCGGAAGGCCGCCAAAGCGGTGGGTTTCGTCTGGCGGCGAACTTATGTTTGCGCTCGACTCCGAAGCTTGGCGAAAAGCCTTTTCGCCATAGCACCCAGCAAGCGCACAGTTGTGGTTGTGACCCGGTTTCGGCTCATACTTTTTAGACGACGCTTCACGAAGTTTCGCGTTTTCTCCGGCCGCGCGTACGTAACTTTCGGCTCGCTTTTCTTTATTCGACTCTGCCCGATAGTCAGCGCCTCGAACTGAAACCATTGGTACAGAGATTACGCGCTCACAAGCTTGGCCGCAATCAGGGCACGCCGCGTGAGCTGCCTCGGACATCTTCTGGAGGTCGACGAAACATCCCTGGCAAATCGCACACGAGCCCGACTTCGGGCGATACTCATAAAACGGCATAACCTAATTTTAGGCCAAACAACCCGACGCTGAATAGTCCAGGAGAAAACCGGTGAGCACGGTCACAACTGATCGACTATACCGGAGTCGGGCCAGCCTGGCGACGATTCAAAGTAAAACGGAGATCGGAAGAGCAC
>JALHOI010000157.1 GCA_022843085.1 Pseudobdellovibrionaceae bacterium | reverse complement strand
GTCGGTCACGTAGAAACATGCCGCCGGTATCTTCACGACCCGCGAGCCACTTTTTCCCTTCAAGTTGGACGCGAATCTCTTGACCATCCGACTTCACTATTCTCAGTGCGGGTTTGGCGGGCATGACTGCCCCGACATTCGTCGCCTCTTCGTTACCTTCGAAAGGCGAACCTGAAAAACCTTGTGGTGATGTCGACAAGCCCTGGCCGTTTGCAGTTTGCCCATACGCACTCGACGGGATCACCGACAAGGTCGCTGGGGGATTTGAAAGCGCTTGGGAATGTCCCCGCGCTTCTGTCGCAGAGCCCATCGCTTCATGGCCGGCTGCCATTTGTAAATCCTCTTTCACGCGCGAGACGACTGACTTTTCATTGGCCTCGAGAAACTTAAAGTCATAGCCGGCAAGCTTGAAGACCGAGCCTTGCGACAGCTCGATGGAAGGTGCGGGCTGACCACCGACGATGAGCTCTCCAAATTTAGATATTACACGCGCTTGCCATTGCCCGCCCTCTTCAAAAACTTTGAAGTGTTGTCGAGAAATGCCGGGTTGTTCTTGCAGCACAACATTGCACGTATCGCCTCGGCCAAAGATGTACTCGTTCCCTGCTTCGAGGCGGAGGGTCGAGACTTCTTTTCCGTGCAGAAGAACCTTTAAGGTTGCCATATGCTAAAACCGACTGTCCTGTAAAAGATCGCATTCCTTTTTCATTGCTTCAGCTTGCTTGTACTTTAAATCCTCTTTGTTCGGCATCATGACGAGTGCTTTGTCGATTGAAGCTGAACATCTTGAAAACATATTTTTCTCGCGATAGCGGCGTCCGTCGAGCAACGAGTTGGTGACCGCTTCGTCACGTTGTTTTTCGGCCTGACGGTAGTAACGTCGCGAAAGAACGTGCTCGGGATCAATCGCGCGAGCAGTTTCAAATGAGCGCATGGCACGCATATAGTTACCACGCTGGTAATCGCGGAATCCTTCGATGTAATGTTTCTGCGCTTCTTCGTAACGCGTCTTTTCTTCTTCAGTGCGAAATGCGCGTTTTTTTGCGACTTCGGCCGAACGAGCGTCTGTCTCCGCGATGTCCTTCTCGATTTCTGAAGTACTTCGTAAGCCACGATCAAGTTTTTTTGCGACTTGCTCGCTTGTCCCGATGTAGATCAATCCGCCCAAAAGAATTCCAACCACGGCATAAAAGGTGACCCGACTATTCTTTTTTGCTGCTGGTCGATGGGTTGAGGGGCGTGGGTCTGACGAACCATCCATCTGAGGTCCACGCGAGCGCGCGGACGGCGGGTGCCCACCCAGAGCAAGCGGCGCATTGAAGTCGCCCGCATTTCCGAATTGATTGGGTACGACGGCTGGCAGGTGCAAGGCCTCAACAATGAAGGCGAGTTCAGAATCTCCGATTTGAATTAGATCTCCGCCCTTGATTGAAAGGCGCTCACCGATGTGGCCATTTACTGACAGCCTGGCGCGCCCGCTGAGGTCGACGATACTGATATCTTCGGGAGCAAACTCGATCAGGGCGGCAACACGGCTCACTTTTGGATCATTCACCACAACGTTGTTTGCAGCAGGGTCTCGACCAATCGACACGCGTGGAGGCAAAAGCTGATAGACCGCACCGGCGTCTGGGCCGCTACGAACCGATATCATGAATTTGAATCCCGTTCGTGGGAGGACGGCCGGTGAATTCAGTTAGCCTCCTGCCTTGTGAAGCGTGATCAGATACCATGCGGCTTCGCCGCTATTGCCGACGATCGCTTGTCCGTTGATCTCATATTGCTGCCCTGAAAACGGAATGCTGCTGAAGGCAATATTGCCAAGCTGATCTCGCATCTTAGGTACGAGCTCGCGAAGATTATCTTGAAGAGACGAATCCGGTATTTCACTCAGGCTTCGCCCGTTCAGTGCAACGCCGCCTCCCACCAATTGATCGAAGTGACCATTCGTTGAAATGATACGTTCGTCGATCGCGTTGATACTTATAGATGGCACTGGCAGCATGCGAACGACATTGTTCGCCTCAATGTCGCGGTTCAAAACCGCGCCCGGCGATTGATAGCCACTGCCGGCATTGGCTGCTCGAGACAGCGCCGAGTTGACGTTGCTGATGACTTTTTCAAGCAAGGGATATTGGTAGGGAGTCGACAGATCGTCGCGCCCTTCACGAAGTGCGTCGTCGAGTTGCAAGCCGAGCAGCTGAAGTGGATGTTCGACGACTCGCTGTAAGAAAAAGTATAAGAGGACGCCGATGAGTGCGGCGAGTAGGAAAATTTGAATGAAGAGACCTAGGGTCTGTGCCGGATTCATCGCCATCGAACCCATGTCGTAGAGCACGACGGCGTAAGCGGCCGCTTCTTGCGAACCGGTCTCGGGGTTGTAGCGAGCGATTGGAATCGCAACGCCAAGACTCGAATCGTCAATGAAGCCATCAGTTTCGCGCTCTTCGCGTCTCGCCTGATTGACGAAGGGAAGCTTCGAAAATTCACCGCGTTTATTGGCTGGCGCGAGGATGGTTCCATCCTTTGCAAGAACGAGGGCGTTGCTGACACCCTCTTCGAGTTCGGCCATTCGAACAGTCACTGCAACTTCGTTGCGTTCTAAAATGGCTTGCCGATTGATGGCGGCGAGATTTCTGGCAATCGTTTTGGCGCGACGAACGCTTTCTTGTCGAATGCTTTTCTTAGTCATCGTTACCATCGGTACAGTTGCAACAACTGTCACCATGATGACGTACATCGAAACAAACAGCATGAGTCCCTGTCGGTAATTCATTCGTTGAACGACCGCGTAGATTCCAGGCATGGCGACGTGATCGACATAGATTCTAATGTTTTCGAAGAAGTCGAGAATAGAATTTCCCGTGTAGTTAGCTTGCGGGGTCGGATCAGCGTGTGAAGACACGTGGCCCGAAGCGAGTCCAGAAGCGTGAGCCGACGCAGCTGAGGCTGCGTTGTAATCAGGCTGCATGTTGTCGTGGCCGAGTGGCGAAGAAACCCCGATCGCATTTGGTTGGCCATACTGAGCTTGGCCATACTGGGGTTGCAGATTGACCGCGGCGTTGCCCGCCCAAGCGGGCATTCCGCCAGCGGCAGCCGCGAAACGCGGATCATAGCCAGGGGGAAGTTCCAGTAATTCGACAACCATATCGTGGAAGGTCAGTTTGTCGCCTGAGTTTAATTTTTGATTCTGAACTCGCAGCCCGTTAACGAATGATCCGTTGCGGGAGTTCATGTCGGTCAGAATAATTTTGCCGTCTTCGGTCATTAAGACTGTCGCATGCTCTTTCGAAACCGAGTTCGAAGCGAGTTTAATCTGGCATGACGGACTTCGTCCGATAATGTTGTAGCCAACAACAAGCGGTACGATTTGGCCGGCTTGCGAGCCGTTCAAAATGCGAATTGCGAAAGAGGGTCTAGGCATTGCCCCCCCTAGGGTCGTCAACTGATTCGCCGCTCAGTTCGACCGTCATAAGATCGCCAGCTTCGATTTCATTTTTCAACGTACCGGCTGGCAGTTCGAAGACGCTCGAGGCGCGAAAGTGAAGACGTGTGATGCGCCACGGTTTTAAATTTCGGTAGATTGAGACCACTTTCAGATTGTCGTCGACGAACACGGCGTCGATCGCGAATCGCATGAAAAGTGTGTGAATCGAATTGCATCGCTTGATCCACAGACCTTCTCCTAATGGCAAACTCTTGCGACCGAGCAGGCCCTTCGTTCGCGAGACTAGTCCGTCGGCCGTAAAAAGATTGGATGCAAGCAAAGCTCGTACGCCGTCGCGAGTTCGAATCAGGCGGTGCGGTGTCGTCTTCATTGACCACCTCCGTAAATAAACTGAAGTGCGACAGGCGCGAAAACCATGATGAAAACGGCCGGCAGGATAAACAAAACGAGCGGAATTAGAATTTTCTGTGAGGCTTGCGCACCGGCTTTTTCCGCACGAACGAAACGTTCGAGCCGCATCTGCGCCGACTGATCCTTTAAAACTTTAGAAATGCTTACGCCGGTCGCATCCGAGTCGATGACGACGTTCACAAGCGAGTTCACCTGTTGCAGATCGCAGCGAGCGGCAAAGGCTTTCAGCGCATCGGCGCGCGAACTTCCGAGCGTAATGTCGCGAAGCACTTGATTTAGCTCTTCCGCAAGTACGCTGTCTTTGCTGGATTTCTCTACGATCGCTTGAATCGCTCCTTGAAAATCTTTACCCGCCTCGACCGCTAGGGCCATGAGGTCGGTGAAGAATGGAAGTTCACTGATGATCGCGAGTTGCCGACTGCCACGCATCCCACTTGCGTGACTATCTGGCATCTTCCATCCGACCACAGCGATGACTAGAAAAATGACAGCTGGATAATTCAACTGAAGTGCAAAGTTCAACAGCAGTGCTATAACCGGAAGCGCCACGCCCCACAAAAGTTTTAGCCCGAGGAATTCATCGACGTTCAGTTCAGACGTCAGCCCCGAAGTGATCAAACTTCGTTCGATTTTTTTGCGCCACTTGGGGTCTTTAATTTTCACGGCGTACTGAATGGTGAACTGGTGCACAAGAGGTCGTGAGAGTTCGATCAATCCAGATTTTGATTTTGATGGAGCATTGCCTGACGCCCATGACAGTGCGCTCGCGCCTTCATCTCGCGCCATCAGCGCAGAAACAAAAAAGTACGCCGCCACTCCTGTGACGAGGATCAGAACCATTGGTAGCAAATCGCTTCCCATCAATCGACCTTCCGTGATGTAAAAGAGAAATGAGCGTTCGACGTCTCGTACTCGCATCGCAATCGCCTCGAAGGCGCCAGATTCTTACGATTTCGGGTTACGATTTCGATATTCTCCCTAGTCAAATATCGGAAATTCCCTCGGAAAACCTGAATCTCACGTCACAAATAAGACAGCTCGCTTCAGACAAAGCTGAAGCGTGTCTCAAAATGGGAAAGTGGGCGCCGGAACAAGGGATTTTGGTGCTAGCAAGCGATACAGTCGTCGTGTTTGGTGACCAGATTATAGGCAAGCCTAAGGACGAGAAAGAGGCCCGACTAGTCCTTGGTCGCCTTTCGGGCCAGACCCACGAGGTGATTACAGCCGTAAGTCTCATCGATGTTTCGACAGGTCGTCGGCTTTTAGCTCATGCCGTGGCGCGAGTAAAATTTCGTGCTCTGTCAGAGAAGCAAATCAACGATTACATTGCGACGGGCGATCCGTTTGATAAAGCGGGTTCGTACGGAATTCAAAACGCGCTCGCCGCAGATTTCGTGGAGAGTTTCGATGGAGATTACGACACGATCGTCGGCCTACCCATGGCGCTCGTCGAAAAATGTTTCCGTGACCTTGAAGTAAAGCCCGAACGACGCGTCTCGCCGATTCGGGAAAATATTCTTCGGGTGAAATCGGAAATTGAGACGGCGGCGCGGGCGTTTAATGCTGCAGCTGAACAGAATACGTCTCATTCATCTCCAAAGCTCGTCGCCGTCTCTAAAACAAAACCTGCGATCGACGTCATCGAAGCCTATCTCGCGGGGCAACGAATTTTCGCCGAAAATTATGCTCAAGAAGCCGTTCCAAAAATTAGCGAGGTCGCGGATTTACTTCGCATCCTCCGGCCTAAATTCGATGATTCGGTGAAACTACAAGATACTGTCGAATGGCATTTTGTCGGCGCTCTTCAATCGAAAAAGGTCAAACAAGTTGTCGGAGTCTTCGACTTGATTCATTCGGTCGACCGACTTTCGCTTGTCGAAGAAATTGAAAAGCGTGCGGCCTCGTTCGCCCGGCCGGGGTTTCGTCAGAAAATTCTTTTGCAAGTTAACATCGCCGATGAAGCGACGAAAGCTGGCGCTTCGCGCGAAGATTTTTTTGCGCTTTTGACTCGTGCAGTGAAGTGCCCACATTTGCGGGTTTGCGGTGTCATGGCGCTTCCGCCGCTAACTGACGATGTGAGTCTTGCACGGGCGCGTTTCGCCGAAGTTCGAGCAATTTTCGAACAAGCCCGCGAAATGCTTTCTGCAGGCCCGCAAGCCGATTGGCAAGCGGGTGCCGAATCTGATTTTGTCGAAATCTCGATGGGTACGACAAACGATTTCGCACTCGCGATATCAGAGGGCGCGACACTCGTGCGCATCGGCACAGCACTTTTTGGCGCGAGGTCATAGCCAAAGCTGTAACTCAAGGCAGCAGCCGCAACCGCGCTCGGAAAATTGGCCGTTGCTGATTTTCGAGTGATAGAACATGCTAAAAAGATGGCAAACGACACGGCCTCTGTTCCTCGTGAGTGGCGAAAAATTGGCTTCATCGGTACCGGTCACATGGGCCAAGCGATGATCCAGGCTTTGATTGAAAGTGGCCGTGTGCCGGCGAATAAAATCTTCGCCACAAATCGCTCGGATGGAAAACTTAAAAAGATGCATGAGCAGTTCGGCATCAACGTTGTAGCGACAAACGAGCAACTGATCGATTCGTGTGAAGTCGTTATCATTGCAGTGAAGCCGCAAGATCTCGCACCAATGCTCGAACCGATTGCGAGCACGTTTCTACCGAGTCACATCGTCATTTCTCTCGCCGCTGGGTTCTCGTTGCGCTCTCTGCAAAAGCTTTTGCCTGACGTCAAAGCTTTGATTCGAGTGATGCCCAACACGCCCGCCACAATTCGTCGAGCGGTCTTGGGATATTGCCTCGGCAAAGATGCGGCATCCTATGGCCCGATGGTCGAAGATCTGTTTTCGCCTCTCGGTCTTGTTGTGCCTGCGCCAGAGGGTGAACTCTTTCAATCGCTGACGGTTGCCTGTGGTTCGGGTACCGGTTTTGTTTTCGAAATGATGCAGTACTGGCAAGAGTGGATGGAAGAACATGGCTTCGAGCGAGACATCGCCCGGCAGATGGTCGTACAGACCTTTCTGGGCGCGGCTGAGCTTGCCGTGAAAGCGAAAGACCTTCCACTTCACGATCTTCAAGACAAAGTCGTCTCGAAAAAAGGAGTCACCGCCGCTGGACTTCAGTCGATGCGCGAACTCGAGATCGAACGTGCCCTTCGTTACAGCTTCGAGAAAGCCGTCCTCCGCGACTCCGAAATTGAGCGCACCACCGCCCGCGATTAGTTAGGGTACCTGCTTCCCAAATTAGGGTACCTGCTTCCCAAAATTGGGAAGCAGGTACCCTAATTTGGGAAGCAGGTACCCGGAGCGGTGTTCTGGACCTTTGGGCCGTTGTCGAAGGTCCAGCCGTCACTTACTCTTTAACTGAGGTACCGAAAGCTCTTTTGTTTGTGTCTGTGTGACGAGGTCCGCTTTGC
>JALHOI010000156.1 GCA_022843085.1 Pseudobdellovibrionaceae bacterium | reverse complement strand
GGGGGTGTTGTTATCGCAATTGGCGCTTTCGATGCAGCCGCACTCTACGCCATGCGTGGAATCATGGCCGACATGCTGACGTTTCAAAAATCGCGTCAGTCTTTCTCCCAGTCTTATAACGGTGGCGCCGGGTCAGCTTCAGCCAATAGTGAACCGCAACTTAAGACCAAGCTTTTGCGGATCCCGGGTGCGACTTTGAAAGCGTTGGGTTACGCCAGCCGCACAAGTCTGGGTCTCGCCGTAACAGCAACGTTCATTTACGGTATCGGCTATTTCCAGTTGAACGGCATAGATTCGATGTACTTAAGCTCGGATGATTACAAGACGCTTTCAATGAATACAGATTTGCGCATCTTTGAAGTTCAAAGGCAGCAGGAAAAGCTTCAAGGCTCACTCGCTCAGCTCGAGATCGCAAAGCAACGTCGCGCGGGCGCGGAAGCGAGAATTGCGGACAAAGCAGCCGAGGCTTCGAATTCAAGCGCATCGGCGCCGACGACATCGAACGTGTTTAAACTAGAAGAATAACGTGAGCGTTTGTTAAATTGGGAAGAGACAATGAAACGACGCTTCGTCAAAATTTGCGGTCTCCGCCACGCCGCGATGGCTCTTCTCATTCTGATGACGTCGCTCTCGTCACACTCGGCGACAACCGGTGAGCTGACAAAAAAACTCGAGCCGGTTTATAAGCGAAGTAAGCAGCGCGCAGATCTTCGACGAAGCGTCGAAAGCGAAGCCTACGCGGTGACCAACAGGCTCTGTTTTCTTTTCGAATTTCGAAAGCGTCATAACCTACCGCTTCTGACTTCATCCTGGCTGCCGAATCCCAACACCGAATTGAAGCTCGCGACGACTTGGATGAAAGAGAAAGTCTTGCGAGATTCGCTCTTAACGTGGGTCGCAATGAGTTTTGAGAACTTGAGGTCGACGTATGGTTTCGATTCGGACAGTGTTGACCGCTTGTCGATACTGGGACTGTACCCGAAATTGTTGATGTCGTCTGCGGGTTATCGAGAGGCACTCGTCGGATGTTCGAAACGTCTTGGTGAAGACGCTGAAGTGCTCATGGGCAAAGAAATCTACTTTCGTCAGAAGCAGACAAAGTACCTCTCGATTGTTTGGATCGGTGCCTCGGCAGCGGCGAGTGTGAAACTTGCCGCGGGTGTCGGTGCCGGTCGCCTCATCTTGGCAGCGTCCGAAAGCGTTGGTCTGTCACGTCGCGTGGTCAACACAGCGGGATCAGCGATTCTGGGAACTCTTGTCGTCGGTGCATTTGCGCAGGGCGTATTAGACATTGTTGTCGCCAACGAGTCGATGATTGAAGAAGCTTCGCAACTCGAAGTGCGAGGAATGGATGCAATTCAAATTCTGTCTTCAGGTGATATCCAGATTCTAATGTTGATGCAAAATCTTGCGAGAATCAGAGCAAGCCTTGAAGCTGGAAAGACCGATCAACTTCAATCTGATATTGATGCGCTCTCGGTCGAGCTTGTGTCAGCCGGCCTTAACAATGAGATTATGAGTCGTCGTATTCAACACTTCGAAGAGCTACTAAACGCGCATCTCAAAAATCCTGAAGTAGAAATCGCTCGGCTCATAGCGAGCAAGTCGGCCGGAGAAAAGCTCGCCGACGACGAGACCGAGTTTCTAAATTGGGCGACGCTCGCCTATGCTTATCGAGTGGCTCTCGAGCTTACTGCAGCCAAGACAAATCGTTAGGTTTTAGACGTTCTTCAGTGCGCATCTCCATATACCGTTTTACGGCGCGCAAGTAAAAACCGTTTTCTGCACCTCCAGGCGCATCGCCGTCGAAAACAGCCATACCGAAGTACTGAACGCCGTCATACATAATGGGTCTTTCGCTATTGCTCCAAGCGAGGCGTCCCGCATAGCGACCGTTGATGCACACTTCGTCAATTGCGGCGTTGAATACCCGCGACGGAACAGAGGGTCCCTTTAACGGTTGACGGCTGACCTCCGTACGCAGGAAGCGCTGGCACTCTTGATTTTCTTGGCCGACAGTTCGGAAGTTGGACCAACCGCCTTCAAGGGGAAAATCAGTGGCTTTTGCACGGTGAGCGATCGTAAATATGCGGCGGGCGATGTTGCGCCGGTAGTTTTCAAGCTTGGCTGTATAGTTGGAAGCTCTTTCAATCGCCTCGCGGCAATTTGCGACCTCGGCTTGGTTGATGGAAAGTGACGATTGAAGCGCAACAAGCTTTGCATTTTTCGAAAGAGCGTTCTCAAGAAACTCGTGAATTCCCTTCGTGCATTCAAACATCTGTTGTGAAAACTCTAAGTTTACATAATTTTTTGATGCGATCCATCCTTGAAGCGCATTCTTGTTTCGCGACAGATAATTTTCTAGATACTCGCGATCGACTTCGACTTGGCGATTAAGTTTCTTTTGCAGGCTTAGCGTCGCTGATTCGCGCGCTAGGATCAAAAGTACTCTCTTGAGATCGGAATCGTTGGACTGAAGCCGATAGCCAAGCGATCTCGCGAAATCGACTAAGCGTGATTCAATAACACGATCTGTGGATGGTCTCAGTTCTTGGTTAAGACACGCAAGAAGTGTCGTCTTTACGAGATCGGTACCCGAGGTGACGATTGCGCCGGTCGGCGAGCCGCCGTAGTCGAGGTGATTGGCGGCGCATTTATTCCAGACTGTACCCACGCTTGCCTCGAGTTGATTGGCACTGGACGCAAAAAAACGCTCGGTCGCAATGTCTACGTCTTTTTTAACCCGTTCGAGCGCGCGCAGCCCTAAGAAACGCTCGAGCTCAGACTTCCAGTTGACGTCAGGAATACCGTTGAAAAGCGTTTTCTGATCGTTAAACGCATCGGTCATGGCCGCGATAAAATCCCTTTCTGCAACCGTGCCGTCGTAAAGTCGAAGATAGATTTGCTTCGCATCGATGCGTTGATCGAGTTCTTCGCGGGCAGCGATTTGTGCATCTCGGTGCGCGAACTGCTTGATCGCAAGCACGGTCTCTTCTTCGCCCGTTCGAACTACTTCATCCATAAGATCATTCGCCGCTTTTGTGCCAGAACTGCAGCGAGTGGGTTCGTCGAATGAAAGCTCTGCGACTTCATTTGCGATCGCCTTTCTTTGCATTTCAACGACGCATAGCCCGAGTGGGCCTTCGAGTCTCGTAGCGGTGTTGATTTGCGAAAGACTGAGCGGGTTTAGTTTCATGCACGCTGGCAGCGTTTCGTCGATTCGCTCGAGATGGCGGTCAGTTAGAATCTTCCTTGTCTGCGACTGAATCGTTTCACTGCGGAAGTCGCGACCCGAAAAGAACTTCTCTTGTATAAATTTAAACTTCTTGCTGGATGAGGCGAACATCCGGGGTGGATCGAATCTGTAGTAGGCAATCGCTTCCGCAAAATCTTCTAGAGGTGAGGTCGCTGCATAATCGCGTGGAAAACCTTCGAGCTTTGAATCGTAGGCCCAGCCTTCTTTTGCGACCTTTAACTCTCGATTGGTGATATCGCGATTTGTCCAACCACTGAAACCGAGCCATTCGGGGTCTCGAGAATTCGCCGAACCGAAATCGATCTGATGCCCAATCTCATGAAGTGTTGATCTATGAAGACTCGTGCTGATAACTCTGGGATCCGTCGTCAGTGCCAAACAAGAGTCTAACATGTGGATGATCCCGTTGCTGTAAGCTAAGCCACAAGCAAACGGCATCATCGCAAAGGCCTTGCCGCGTTCGATTCGAAAGATACTTGTTAAGCGGCCAGCCGGGAAGACTCTGGCTCCTCTCCCGGTCGTTGTGAGCGCTACAACCGCGAGGGCGCGCATCTCATTTTCATCAAAGAGCCACTCCGAAAGCTTTGAATCGCCAGGGTTCCATGCCATTGGAACCTGGTTGGTTGCCGACACGGATACTCCGGTCGTGAGAAAGAAGAGATACGCGTACTTGCCATAGTTTGGCGACTTTGCCATCGCGAGCTGATAGAGGCACGCGACCGAACCACAGCTTTTGGCCTGTGCTTCGGTCGTAAATTCGGCGGCTAATGCAGAACCATGTTTGTTCAAAAAATAGTTTTTGATTTCGACAGGCTTACTGCGAATTTCTGGTGGAATAAAACGCGACGTGGCTTCGGCAAAAGCGATTTCGTTTGAAAGGTGCGGCTCACTTAAGCGATCGAAAAAGCAGATTCTTTTATCGCGCGGATCGACATTTGCTGGTTCACGGTTCACACTTTTTAAAGCTGCCTCAGCAAGGCCCGGACGATAGCGGCCCGAGTTCTCACAAGCGACGACGATGAGCATCAGCGCAAGTATCGAAAGAGAATTCATTTTCACAACGACGGCCCGCGCTCGAAGTGATGGACTCGAAAAACACGACCGGTTCCAGTGCTGACCGAAATAATCACGCTTTCTTCGTCTGAGCGATACTGTACGACGGACTGAGCATGGTCATGCTTTGAGGGGGGGATCACTTGCCAGCGCACACCCTTTTTCCTCCAGGCGGAAATCCAGAAATTGATGTGCTCTTCCTCTTTTTTCGGATCTCGGTTCACCGCGACCACGCGATCATCGAAGAATTGTAAATTCGTCGATTTTTCACCATAGCTCATAGCGTCGGTCGAAAGCCGATCACCGATGACCTCGTACTTTGCTTTCGGCTCGCCAAAGGACGATAAAATGGTGTTTCGTGAAATAGCGCCCGGACGAACTTCGTCCACATTGCCCCCGCAGGCGGTGAGTAATATCGCAATGGAAATTGCTCGAAGAACAACGCGAAGGCCCATCATGGTTTCATATCGGAGAGTCGGTTAAACTTTGTAGAGCGTATCGATTTTTTATCGGGTTCGCGACCCTGAGTACCACTTAGCTTATCGCCAGGTTGTTTGGATCTCGTCCTAGACCAGTCATGGCGCCTGGATATTAGTAGAGTTGTTTTCTCGAAAAGAGTCGGGCCCTCTAAAGATTAGTACTTGAACCGACAAGACCGGATGAGAAAAGTGATCGCACTTTTGACGTTCTTCATGAGCTGTAGTCTGGCCTCGGCAGAAAACTACGCCGTGGTCATTGGCGGCTCGGGCGAAGACTTTAAAAAGGAAAACTTTTTTCTCCCCGATTTTGATCGACTCAATAAGAGCTTAAGCGCGAGGGGATTTAAGGTTACCAATGTCTTTGATGGCGCCAAAACTGCCGGTAAATTTCAAGCGACGTCTGCCACCAACGAAAACATTTCGAGCGCGATAAAAGAGACGATGGCAAAGGTGAAAGAAGGCGATCAAGTCGTCATCTTCTTTCACACGCACGGCAAAGAGAATCCTTACATCGGCACTCTCGGACACGATATTTTAACCGAATCCGGCGAGTATTCTGTAGCGAAGTTGCTCCCACATTTACGAAACACCAAAGCCAAAGTGTTGCTAACAGATTTATCCTGCTATTCAGGAAGTACTCAGAATTTAATCGAATACCAAAAACGCAACAATCTTGCAGCCCGCTACGATCGTGCCGGCAATGTTCATGACTATTACGCCGAATCGACACCGTTAAAGCCGCAGGATGCGGCTAAGAAACTTTGCATTATTTCTGCATCGTCTTCCGAATACGTGAGCATTTGTTCAGGCAACGAGGATTCAAACTCGTTTACATCAGCAATCTTAGAAGAGCTCGAGAAGAACACAAAGGTTTCAGCGGAGGATCTTTTCAAACGATCTCGCGAAAAAGATCGCTCGTTCACCAACCTGCCGCAGATCTCAAGCTTTCCAAAGACATTTGAAAGTTCATGGGATCAATGGCTTGCAAAGACAGACCCGGCAGGTCTTGCGGACGACGAATTCGAAATGGAAGGAAAAGTGTGTGAGGACTGCTTAACTCGGCAAGCTGCTGTCATCGATAAAACTGTCTCTGACGTAGCGACCGCGGTGAACAGCGCGGCCCTTAAACAGCTTTTGGATTCATATAAAGGAGCTGTTCAGGCGCAGGCTAAACTGAAATTAGACTTCAAAGTGGCTGTCGTTGAAGCCTTTAACCAACTGGCCAGCACCGAAAAATATAAAGTGTATAGAGGCTGGAGCTATTCAAAGTCGATATTCTTTGCGAATCTGGAGAACGTGCCAGCGCTAAGGGGACAAAAGCCAGGCGAACCTCTTTCGAACGAAGCAAAGCAGTTTCTGAGTTCATTTGGCTACTTCGATAAAACCATGAAAATGGAAATGATGTCCGCAATGGATACCAAACAACTTCTGGGTCAATTTGTAGCTGATCTCAATAAGAAAATCGTCCTTCAAAAAAAAGCACGAGATGATAACCGAAGGAAAATTCAAGATTTCGCTTCGAACATCCTGGCACATGAAAGGACCAGATATTCGAGAGACTTTGAAACTGAAGGGGGCAACATATGTCAAAAATTTCAGTTTTAGCAGCTGTGCTGTTGTTTTCATTTTCAAGCTGGGGAAAACCATTATTTAATTCGGGCCAAGTTGTTCGAAGCGGCAACAATTTCTTAATTCGAGCAAAAGATAAAACTGGACTGACAAGAGAGTACACTGTGACAAATGCGAAGGAATTCGCCTACGACTTTCTGAGATTAGAAGGTCAAACAGTGAACCTCAAAGGCATTTTTGAAGACAAGGACTTGCGAGCTGGCACCGTGAAGTTAGTTGAAATCAACGAAGCTGATTTTAATCCATTGGGTCTTTAGAACATGCAAAACACTTCGCTATCCGTTCTCGAGTCGCCCGCCGCAAACTTGATTACCGAAAGAATGTTTGCAAAAACTCAGTTTGAAATTTGAACTTTGAATTTGAAATTCCAAACGCCGTTACTCATTTTCCTCTTTCAGAAACGACGGTTTAAATGTTGAAACTGTTTTTTGCCCTGATGATCTTCTTTCATTTTTCAAATGGCGTTTCAGCACCCGATGGCATGGTTGAATTTGCAGAGCCCATTCAACATTCAAAGTCCTCTATCAACGCTTTCAGTTGCGCTGAAATTGTAAAGACCTGGAAGGAAGAGGACGTCGCAAAGTATCTCAGAATCGGTCACCGCGACGGGTTAAGGTTCTTAGACTGGCAAAAGAAGGCAGCCCTAGAGCAACGTGTAAAAGTCGGAATGCACATCGCTGGTTTTTGGATTTTAAATCTGAATGCAGGTTCAGTAAGTCAGGATTTTTTATTGGGTCGAGTCTCTGCGGATGTCTCCACTTTTTTGAATCAAAAGGAGCTTCAATTAAAGCTGCGTGAGTTACCTCCCGCGAACTCTAAAGATTCTTTTAAGAGTGAGCAGTCAGGGGTACAGAAGATACGAGAGAAGTT
>JALHOI010000155.1 GCA_022843085.1 Pseudobdellovibrionaceae bacterium | reverse complement strand
CCGCCGCCGCCTTCGCTTGAAAAGCTTGCGATGCCGCCGCCGCCGGGTGCACCCGACCCACCATCGCCAGGTCCGCCACCGCCCCCACCGCCGCCTTTTTGCGCCGGGTTCGCGAACGGATCAAGCGTGTTGCCGTCGTCTAGACCGGCAACCGTTGACGTATAAGGAGTCGCGACCGTGCTGCCGTTTGGAGTCGTCGCGGCTCCGCCACCGTTCGCGATTCCGCCACTGCTAAAGCCAGCGCACATCGCAGAGGCCGAGTTACCAGGTCGAGAGCAGTAGCACGCCATCGTCTGGTTATTTGGGTCTTCACATCCACCAATCGCCGCAATCGGCGGCGGCGTGTAGGCCGGTGTCGTTGTGTTGAACGCCGAAAGATCTTCTTCACACTGCTTGTTCGCAACGATCTGTACTCCGCTTTGCATCGCGCTGAACATCATCGCCATGACTTGGCCTTGGTAGGCTCCGCACGTTGAAGCTTCGCGATTGGCCACACGTTCCTTCTCAGCTTCTTTGCGGGACAGCTCCATTGCCGAAGGGTTGGTCGACGCCAGACCGTCGTATCGAATCTTTTCACTCCGAGCGAATTTAGCCTCTTCTCCGCAACGAGCCTTACAGGTACTGATCATCGTCGCGCACGCTGTACCTTTAATGCCGTTGATAGCAGTCATGATCTTCGCAACATCGGCCTGCACTTTACATTGCTGAGCCATATTTTTGCCGATTGTCGCGATCTGCGTCGCCATCGCCGGCAGCTGTGCCGTCATCATCATGGTGTACATCGCAGCCGTACCCGAATCCATGCCGTCAGTTCCTGGCATAAGGCAGGCAGACTTCGCAGTTTTCCCCGCCGACTCGCACGAGTTTTGGGCTTCAGTACCAGCCCCGCCGGCCATAGGTCTTTGTGGCGTCGTCGGCATGTCGTAATCACCTTCCTGATCACCAATCGACATCGGTCGCTGTTCGTTTGTCGGCATCGGATAATCACCCTCCTGATCACCAATCGACATCGGTCGCTGTTCGTTTGTCGGCATCGGATAATCACCCTCTTGATCACCAATCGACAGCGGCCGCTGTTCAGTCGTCGGCATCGGATAATCACCGGGCTGATCGCCTGCATGAATAACGTTCCCGTCGTTGACGTTACGGGTCGTCAGGCGTTCGGCTTCGGGTGGACCCTGTTGTTGTTGTTGAGGCGGCTGTTGAGGCCGAGCGGCCGGAGCACGCAGTGCGCGCGACGAACTTCCGCCGCCTCTGCCGATTTGATTTGGAACCGGAGGGTAGGCGCCAAAGCCCTGGCCGCCCGCACCTTGGTAGAATGTGTCTGGCGGCGGCGGCAACTGAATTTGCGCCGAAGATTCAGAACGAATCGTCATCGAAATCATGAGAGCGGCGATGACGAGCAAACTGGTCAACGAGATATTTCTCATTAAACCCCCTGCCTTTATTGTCGGCCAAAAAGTGTCACTTCGAAAGGGGTCGGTGCCATTTTTCTGAAAAAAAACAGGGGTTTAGGCCAGTTTTGCTGTCGAACAAGAAGTCGCGTGTTTCGAAGATCAACAGCTGTCGGTTTGCTAACAGGTTCTGTGTCTCGAAGTGAGACGTTTGAGGCTTGGTTCAGGACCAAGGTTCGGTCGCGGATTCTCTGGCCGAAAGCTTTCCGCGCTTCCAGTAGATTGTGACTTTGGCAATATACGCGGAGGTTCTTGGCCGTCGTCGGACCGCCTCGCGCCCAAGGTTGAATGTGATCCAACTGCAATCGCACTTTTGAAGCGCATTTGATTCCGGTGAGCTCACTCACGAACGCGCACTGGGCGTTCGTGATGCGTAGGAGTGAATTCGCGAGTGACAGTTTCGGACGGCGGCGGTCTCTGCAGGCAGGCACTGCGCTACCGACTGCCGGTTCACTCAGTAATGTTTCACCAAGCGCTGTTTCACCGAGCCAGGCACCACCAACTTGTCGCGTTACCGCATCGCTAGCGCCTCGCGCAATCGCGGGTGTCGAACCACGCGCCTTCATCGTTTTCAAAAGTGGATCTTTTCTTTTGAGAAATTCATCTAGAGCCGCATCTAAAATTTCGGCCAGCGACGCGTTCGGCGTTCGGTGCGACAGAATCTCGCGCACTCGTCTAACCTTCAAAAGCTGTGCTTGGGTCAACGTCACGTGCGCCCGAAACGAGTCGCCATCGATGGCTGAAACAACTTCGCGTTTGGGTTGGTCGGGAAATTTCTGAGCCAGCGTGATCTCGGTTTCGCGAAGCGTTTTCGATTCGATCTCCAGAATGAGTTTGGCTTTATCTTGTGCCGAAATTTTCTCGCCTCGGCGTTTTTCTTCATTTCGTAAAACAGAATGCGTTTTCGCCAAGGTCGAAATGTTGAGTACGCCCGATTCAATTTTTTGAACCGACTGCGGTGTAGACTCAATTGCGCGTGCCGCGTTGACTCGTCGCCACGCCGAACTTTCTGACATCTTGTGGTGGCGAACGAGCCAATCGATCGCGTTGGGGTAACCGAGCTCGACGTAAGCTCTTCGCTTCTCAATTTCAATCAGGTGTTCGACCACGGCGCGTGTCGTTTTGCGCTCGAGCTGAACGAGCGACGTAAAAGAAATCATCAGCGATTCATTGTTCATCGATTGCAGATTCATGTGTCTCCTAGGCGAGTTGCCGAAAGAGACTCTACACCCGAAATCTGCGGTCAAAATTTAGGATGAGAATTGCTGTCTTTGCTTCGTAAAATACAAGACAAGGCCGGGATCAGCTTTACTCGAAAAAACCAACAGTCGATGCAATAGAAGCCGGAAACAACATCCAAGAATGCTCTCGCGCCGTGCGAACGAAACTTTGAAAACTAAGAAAAACAACGCCCAAGCGAATTCTTTAATGCACTGAAAATAGTTTGGCGTTTTCATCAAACGCCGGACACACGCTCACAACTCAAATTTTTAATTTCAAAACTGAAGGTCGCCACGGCGAACTCCTCGCAAGCACCTCGCAATCACCTCGCTCAATCAACACGCGCGCCCGCACGCTTGCCCCAGCACCGAAGAGCCGCGTTACCGCACCGCTAGCGCACAGCATTGTCGCCCGCGCCATTAGAAGATTCACGAAGGCGACTCACCTCCCGCTCGCCACGCGCAACACACGCGGTGACCGATACCCCCGCCCCAACAACCTGCGACTAAAATTCAGCGTCGAGGCCCGGCGGATTTAGGATGGGACCAGGTGAGACTCCGTCGCCGCCGATGCTCCAACCGGGAAGGCCCGAGGTGTCGTAGTTCGAAGCGGCGTTCAGATGTTCGCGCGCGATGATGCGAACCGAATACCCAGCGCGCCCGCCGGCCACGCAACGACCGGGGATCGGCACACCCGGCAAAGCCTCAGCACCTTGAGGGCATCGCCCAAATCGTTCCGATGGAAATCGAAAATCTGCAGCCCGGTGCGGAGCCCACGCCGTCAGCAGGTGCCGCCAGTCGCGCACGATCCAATACACGACGTTCAAAAGGCTGCCGTCGATACCGCCGGTTGTGGCGCTCGTAATTTGTGTTGAGACATTGATCGTGCGTAACTCGGTGATATTTTCGCGCGAACCCAAATCACCGATGGGCGCACCGACGATTCCATAGCGAGAGGGGTTCGACCTCGCGAGCGCGGTGTACGTGACGTCTGCGGCCGGATCAATCGAGTAGTACGTGATGTCAAAAAGATCGGGCGCGACCGCCGTCATTTCTTGCTGGCGAAATCTTCCGACCGAAAGTGGAATGGCGCCGTTCGACGTCACCGAGGGGTCATCGAAGGCTAGCGAATCGCCCGACGAATTTATCAATCCGTAGCCATAAAACCAGTTGAGCCTCACACGACCGTCGCTGAAGTTGTTCGGTGCTGTGCCGCTCGCGGGTGCACGAGGGTTACTTTGCAAAAAATAAGTTTTTGCCGGTGCTTGCGCAAGCTGCGAACGAAGACCGTGAACGTCCCCTGGAAAACGCGAGTAGTTTGGAATCGTGTACGACGAATACCGATAGCCGCCACTGCCAGGTACAAGTCGTGGCGAAGTCAGGGGGTCGGTGCGGTCTTGTTGCCCTGCCGCTGGATTTAACTGTGTCGTGTTGCCGGGTGCAGCGACCGGCCCTGGCGGCGAGAGCGACGTCGGTGCTGAGCGGTCCCATCGTTTTCCGTACCAGGGGCCGATGCGGCCGCCGAACGGTTGAGCAAACGCACGTGCGATCAAGTTTACGGATCGACCGAAGGGAGCAAATGGCTTACGCGGACTCGTACCGGCTTTCACACCCATGTAAGCCATGCACCATGGGTTCTTCTCGAAGCCAAGGCTTGAGTGGTAATCGTCGTCAGGCCCGGGCTCACTGCTGACGAGGCTTCGCATGATTCCGTTGGGATCCCAACGTTCGACGCCACCCGCGACTCGGTTGGTTTCGACCTGAAAGCCGATATCGAAGGTACACCTCGCCACTGTCGTATCGCCCCGCAAATCGGCGAAGTATAAACCGGGTGCCGTCAAAACTTCGGGCAACGTCATGGCGCCAGGAAAAATGCTGTTGCCGCCTTCGCAGCCGCCCTTCGTTAAACCGTTCAGCACTTGAACCGCGGTCGGATCAAAACTAACTCGGTTACTTTCAGTCAAATTTTTTCGAATCGTCTGAATCACACCTTCGCGAATCGGTCGCCCGTCGCGATCGACAGGATTCGCGCTGACTAAATTTTCTCGCAGTTTTCGTATCGCCTTTTTCTTGTAGGCGATCGAAAATTTGTACTGGGTAAGTATCGTGGCAACAAACGCCCAGCTGAGCGGCGAAGCTTCGTTGCAGCTAAGAACATAGTTGTTTCGAGACATCTGCGCCGTCATACGGGCAAAGATATTGATGCCAATAGTTGCCGGTGTGCCGGGAATACTTGGAAGTGGAATCGACGGCGACGTCCAGTTGTAAGGGTGCCAGCAGTAATTTTCGTTCGGTACGGCGCCGTTTGAAAGAATCGCAAATTCCCACCAGTAGGGATTTGCAAGACACGCGACCGGAACCTCTTCTTGCGGCGGATTCGGCGCCGCCGAGTAAATGCGCGGAACGTCGGGCGCCGGCCCGCCGGCCGCCGGCTGAGTTTGGGGTGGCAAACTGGCTGGGTTGCCGCTTCGCCCAAGAGTACCGAGCACCCAATAGCGCCACGAGAGAAGTTTGTAGTCTTGCCGAATCTGATAATTGAGATGTGCGATTTCGTCTAAAATCTCGGCCTGCTTTTGAGCGGCGTAGTAGGCGCCAAGATCAACCGAGTTTTGCAAATTGATTTTGTCGTGAACGAGAAGACCGATGTTGATGACCATCGCGAAAAATACGAACAGCACCTGAAAGACAAGCGCGAGAAAGACCGACATTTGACCAAGCTCACTGCGAAGAATCTGGCGTCGCAGCGAAAACTGCGCCGACGACGGGTCACGCGAGAGTCGGTCGTCCTTCTCTCTCGATGAACGGCTCTCTCTCGATGAACGGCTTGGTTGCATTCAGTTGATGCTATCTGTTGTCTCACTCTAAGTCGATTGCTACCGTAGAAGGTGGAGGTCCTATGCCAAGCCATTCAAGCTCACCGCGATGTGACCGTCTCGTATTGAGACATGTAACGAGAGTCGTTAAAAGACTCGTCGTTTTCGCCCTTGCGAACCTCTTGGTCGGCGTTGCCACGCTGAAACCCGCATCTGCTGCGATTCTCTTCGAAGGCTGGTCAAAAGTCTTGATCTCAGGAAAACACGTCGGATTCATCGTTCAGCGCTACGACTTCGATGAAAAGAAGAAAGAATTTCGTTCGACACATTTTTTGAAAACGAACGCCGATTCGGGCGGCCTCACCGAAAGTCTAGCTGCGCGTGCCGATTCAACCTTCAAACCGCTGGCCTACCAGTACACGAGCGTCGTGAACGGTAAACCCACGCTGATCGATGCGACATTTAAAGGCGACAAAATGACCGCCATCGTAACCGAAGGAAAAGAAAAGAAGACGATCAAGAATACGATGCCAAAAGGAACATTTCTTTCAGCCTTTCTTGGCTACGTCATGCTTCAAGGCAAAGAGGGTTTAAAAAAGGGCGTGAAATACGAATACCCAGGCGTACTCGAAGAATCGGCGATCATCTCAAAAGGCGAAGCCTTCATCGCAGAAGAAGAAACCATCTCGGGTATCCCGGTTTTTCGAATTTTGAATACGATTAACGGAAGCAAGTTCGTGAGTCTCGCGACACATAAAGCCGAAATTCTCGGCACCGTTTCTCCGAGTATCGGAGTTCAAACGGTTCTTGTTCCCACGATGGAGGAAGCCGTCGCAGGGCTGACCGTCAACAATCAAGCTCTTATCCAATTATTTGGCTCAATGCCGAAGGGCAAAGAAAACGAAATTGCGCGGCGAAATATGCTTCCCGCGGCGAAAACCGCAGTCCAGTCTGCGGGCGGCGGTGCGAAGAGTTCGAGTCCCGCGCCAGCGGCTGGCGCAACTGCGCCGGTGACTCCGTCGACGCCCTCGGCGTCGGTCGCAGCGCCCGCGACGGCTCCGGTCCCTGTACCGGTCCCTGCGCCAACGGCGACTTCGACTCCTGCGAGCGGAAACTGAATGCTGACCTATGTGTTGAGACGAATTCTTCTCGCTCTGCCCGTTTTGCTGGGAGTCTCGGCGCTAAGTTTTAGTTTACTTCACTTCGTCCCGGGCGATCCTGTCGACATCATGCTGGGTGACCAAGCCAGCAGCGCCGACAAAGTTTTGCTGCGCAAAGAACTTGGCCTCGATAAGCCGTTCGGCGTTCAGCTGGCCGGATATTTCACGGGGCTCGCAAAACTTGATCTCGGCGTGTCACTTCAATCACGCCGACCGGTCGCAGAAGAAATTGCCGAACGAATTCCCGCGACCATCGAGCTCACACTGGTCGCGATGCTGATTGCACTTTCGATCGGTATTCCACTTGGGGTCATCGCCGCCGTCTTTCGCGAGACTATCGTCGAACGCGCTGCTCTGGTGTTTGGCTTGATCGGAATGTCGACGCCCGGTTTCTGGCTAGGGCCAATGTTGATTCTTGTTTTCGCTATTCAACTCGACTGGCTTCCCGTAAGTGAACGCGGCGGCTTCGAGCACGTCATTTTGCCGGCCATGACTTTGTCGCTCGGCCTCGCCGCCATTTTGACTCAGGTCACTCGGGCTTCAATGATCGAAGTCGTACGCGAGGACTTTGTGAATGTCGCACGCGCGAAGGGCGCCGGCCCTATACGACTTTGGTTTAAACACGCACTTTCAAATGCGATGATGCCAATCATCACAATCATTGGCCTTCAGTT
>JALHOI010000154.1 GCA_022843085.1 Pseudobdellovibrionaceae bacterium | reverse complement strand
AGTAAAAAAAGGGGAGGCTAAAAGAAATCTAAAATGAAAATTGTAGGGATGAGTAGGCTTCGCCCATCGCCTCGCGATACGGCAAAGCCTGAGCCGCGCTGGCAGCGCTTCCAGCTTCAAATAAACCTAAACGGTAACCTATGCCGAAGGCGAGCTCGCGCGAAAATTCGTAAGACAAAAAACCGCCGACTTCGTAAATCCGATTCGAATCGGTCCAGCCGCCAAGCTGAAAGTTTCCGCCGCCCTTCCACTTGTCGGTGAATGAGACGCCGACGTCGAGACCCGTTTTGGCGACTTCGTACCCTTTTGAGAATCGCGTGGAACCTGAATTTCGGTAACGATCGTAGCCCCCGAGCCAACCCAACCGGACGGACTGCCAAGGGGACGTCCACCACCGCGTGTAACGAGCTTCGAATTTCGAGCTCGATTGCGAATTTCCTTCGCTATTTGAAGCTCCGAACTGGGTTCGATAAGCCAGAAGAGCCGAATGACTGGCTTCATAGTAGCCGCCGCGCAGGCCCACCATATGAACGCTCGCAAGGTCGGCAGATGCTCCCAATTGTTCGCTTGAAACAAGCGCAGTTTCGCCGCCCTCGATTGCGATTTGCCAAGGTCGAGCACGGTTCGGATCTCTTGCCTCGACGTTCGTTTTTAGTTTTGAACTCGTGCGAGCAGCGGGCCGCTCAGATTCAAATTGTTCGGGGCGCGGTTCAGACGCCAAGTTTGCATCGACGGCTGCGACATCGCGAACTTTTTCAACCGGGCGTTTCGCAAGCCGCGGTGCAAGCGGAACTTGCGGAGCTACGGCTCGAGTCGCTTGAACTTCAACCGGCGAAGAAAAAGTTGAAATGTCGCCGGCCTCTGCAACCGATCGGACTCGAAAAAAATAACGGCCCGGGCGATTCAAAGGGACATCGATACGAGCCTTCGAAACAAGAACGGTCTTTGATTTTTGTGGAGGAAAGTCGATCGAACTCGAACCTTGTAGAACCCAGCCACGAACTTTCGACAGACCATTATCTTCGAACTTTAATTTTGCCTGAGCCTCGGGCCTTTGGCCTTTTGGATAAACCGAAACCTTATCATTCAAAACTCGAACAATCGGCGCCTGAGAAATTGAAACAATCGGTTTCACAACCACCTCGCCACCGAGCGACCAAGTCTGTCCGTCCCTCGAAACACGCCAAAAGTTTTTGCCGGTTTTCCATTGCTCAATGACGACGTTTGGCCCACGTGTATCGCGCTCTAACCATGGCTGACGAAACGAGGATTCCTTCGACACTTGAATGAATACTCGGTCTTCATCAGCCGCGCCATTCCAGCTAAGACTCACCGGTACTTTGAGATATTTTAGGCCACGTCGCGGCACGAGAAGCGATGCGCCTCGGCGCTGGTAGACTTCTTGAACCTTCATCACTCGGTTGATTTGCAAAACTGGATCGGCCACTGAAAGCGCTTCCTTCACCATGGCTGGAGCGGCCGGCGGTGGTGCCGTCTCGACCATCGAAACGGCAGGCTCGGGCTTTATGGGCGGCGCCAGTTCTGCGGCTGTTTCGCGCACCACATCGCGATCAGCCTTAGAAACAGTCTCACGAACAGTCTCTGGCCGTTTTTCTACTTTTCGTTTCAAAGAAATAGACGACTTCGAAACAACATCCGTTGCAGCTGGCGCTACAACGCGCGCCGAAGACTTCGAGTTACTTTTCGGAAGTTCAAACGTCTCGCCTGCACTCATCGAACGTTTTGCAACTCCAGGTCGCGTTATCGACGTGTTTCCACTCACAACTCTTATGTTGCGCGACCCGCCGATCGAATTCAAAACAAGCTCGGATTGTGCTCCGGAAAATTCGGTCACTTCCCCAGAAATCGCGACTTTCATCTGACCATTGATTTTAAGTTTAACTTGTCCGCGTGAAACATCCGGAATTGTAACGCCATCGACGTCGTCAAAAATTACAAGTGTCTCTTCTCCTAGCTCGAGGACTCCGCCAGACTTCATCTGAACTCGCGACTTCGACTCGACGCCCGAATAGACAGCATCACCGCGAAGAATTTCAGTTTGCGGTTCAGCTCTGTACCATCCAGTTTCTTCGACCGGACGCTGTCGAACGTCTCTTTCGACGGTTTCGACAACAGCAACAACATTCGCGAAGCTTTCTAGCCCTGAAATCGACTGAAGAAATTCCTTAGGAAGTAGCTGATTCCAAACGAACCAGCCCAGCGCCGCGACGAACATGACGACAACCGCAACTTTTTTTCCACTAGGCGAACTCGGACTTCCCGAAAAAGGCTTCACGTCAAATCCCTCGCCCTTTCTATCGGAATCTGTCTCAATATCGAGACGGTCGAGTCCGCGTTCTAGACGAAGAGCTGGTCTTCACGTTCGATCGATCCACACCGTTTGTGCGTTTACAAACTCACGCATCCCGAAGTGCGAAAGCTCACGACCATAGCCACTATGTTTGACCCCTCCGACAGGCACCGCGGCATCCGTCGCCGACATGCCATTGATGAAGACTCCCCCCGTCTCAAGACGCCGCGCGATCATCTTGGCGCGCGCCTTATCGTTGGTCCAGAGGGCCGCGCTCAAACCAAAGTCGCTCAAGTT
The DNA here is from genome assembly GCA_022843085.1 of Pseudobdellovibrionaceae bacterium. Taxonomy (GTDB): domain Bacteria; phylum Bdellovibrionota; class Bdellovibrionia; order Bdellovibrionales; family JAMPXM01. The sequence goes on along the minus strand of JALHOI010000154.1, from coordinate 4,720 downwards.
TGCAAGTTCAATTGCGTGCTCGGTATCTCGAGCCGAACTGATCGCCGCTACGGGACCGAAAACTTCCTCTCGAAAAACCGTCATACCGGGTTCTACATCGACGATGACCGTCGGTTCGTAGAATGTCGCCTGGGTAAACGGTTCTGCCTTCACACTTCCGCCACAGATGACACGGGCACCTTCAGCAACAGATTTAAGAACTTGCGCTTGAAGTTCGTCACGAAACGCGCGCTTCGCCATCGGGCCAATAAAGACATCCGGATTCATTGGATCCCCAAAACAAAGCGTTTTTACTTTTTCGACAAACATCTCGGTAAACGATGAAAGAACTGACTCTTCGACAATAAATCTTTTTGCGGCGATGCAGACTTGACCGGTGTTTTGAAACCGCGCCTCAATCGCACTTTTAACAGCAAACTCGAGATTCGCATCGCGAAGCACGATAAACGCATCAGCTCCACCAAGCTCAAGAACACTTTTTTTAAGAACAGAACCCGCCACTTCAGCAACCGAACGTCCAGCCGAAACACTGCCCGTTACCGTGACCGCCGCGATTCTCGGGTCGCGAATGACCTTCGCACTTTGTTCGTGACCGATATTGAGAACCGTAAAAACTCCGCCCGGTAGCCCGGCTTCAAGCCAAGCCGCTTCAAGCGCGTACGCCGAACCGAGAACGTTTGAAGAGTGTTTTAGAACATAGCCGTTGCCGCCAAGAAGAATAGTAACCGCGCCTCTCATGACTTGCCAGAACGGAAAATTCCAAGGCATCACGGCGAACACAATTCCGATCGGCAAATACGAAACGTAAGCGCTTCCGCTAGGCACTTTGGCCGAGTCATCGCCCAACATGGCCGGACCCTTCTCGGCATAGTAGTCGCAAAGTGCGGCGCACTTCGCGATTTCAGCTCGCGACTGCGAAATCGGCTTACCCATTTCTTCTGTCACAAGCTTGGCTAATCGAAGCTCATCACGTCTGAGGACAGCTGCCATCTTGACCAAAACTTCCGACCGCCGATCGATCGAAATTTCGCGCCAGGCTTTAAACCCTCTAAAAGCATCTTGAAGTTTTTTGTCGACGAACTCCGATGAATCATGGGGGTAGCGGCCCACAACCTCACCGGTGAATGGATTTAACGATAGCGATTCACTCTGTTCTGATTTTTTGCTCATAGCGATACGCTAGTTGATAAGATCATCGTTGCTCAAGGCGAAGCGCCATGGTTTTAATTGCAGCATGAGAAATTTGTCACGCCTACCTAAAACGGTTAAAGAAATCGCAGATGAACTTCTTCAAGAAGGGCTCACCTTCGAGGTCATCGGTTCGAGTGAAACTCGTATAACCGGAATTGCACCGTTAGAAACAGCCACTTCAGGCGACCTCGTGTTTTTGGATAAAAAAACCTTCGTCGAAACTCTTCGCTCGAAAACTCCGGCCGCAGTTGTTGCGAATAAAGCCCTTGTCGAACTGATTAAAGACCTTCCGAACCTGGTCATTCTCGTCGCCGCAAATGTTCCGCTCGCGCATGCAAAGATTAAACAGCGTTACGCCGGCCGCAATTTCGATCAAGCAGGCTGGCCGGCAATTCACGCGTCATCCGTCGTTCACGAAACGGCCGAGCTCGGTTCGGGCGTCGTCATCGAACCACGAGTCGTCGTCGGCGCCAGGGTGAAGCTGGCGAAAGGTGTACGCGTCATGTCAGGTGTCGTCATCGAGCACGACGTCACCGTCGATGAAAACTCGATTTTACATCCCGGTTGTATCATTGGCTACGGATCAAAGCTCGGCCGCGATGTCGTCGTCGGCGCAGGTTCGGTCATCGGGTCTGAAGGCTACGGTTTCGCACAAGATTCTGAACGTAAGAGCCATCCGATTCCTCAAACAGGAATTGTTGTGCTTGAAGACCGCGTGAGGATCGGTGCCAATTGCTGCGTCGACCGCGCGACGTACCGTGAAACAAGAATCGGCAAAGGTACAAAGCTCGACAACCTCTGCCACATTGCTCACAACGTCGAGATCGGCGAAGACTGTCTTCTGACCTCGATGTTCTGTGTTGCAGGCTCAACAAAAATCGGAAACCGCGTGATCGCAAGCGGCCAGTCGGGCGTCATCGATCACATCAACATCTGCGACGATGCTGTTCTTCTTCACCGCGCCGGTGTCACAAAAGACATCGACTCGCCAGGAGCCTACGCCGGCCTTCCGACCCAACCCCTCACCGACTATTTGAAAAACATGGGCGTCCTTCGAAATGCCGTCGATTTGAAAAAGAGGGTGTCAGACCTCGAGGCCCAACAAGAGAAACCGTAAATTTTTTTTGCGCAGGTCGCATCTTCCCAGAACGCTTGAAGCGCCAGCAGAACCCTTGCTGTTCTTTCCTACATCAATGTCAAAATTTCACGATTCGGGCTCGAGCGAACCTAAAATGGAACCAATTTGGAGCTCGGCTTGTTCGCGCTAGTCAACGTGAGCGTCGCCGGCTAAGACGCAGGTCATCAGATCGCTACGAGGGGTACGAGAATGATGTCCAGATTGAAACGATTATTCGGCCTTCGACTATTCGGTCTTCAACTTTTCGGCGTCCTCACTCTTTTGACTCTCACCCTCGCTTTCGCCCCCAAAGCTTACAGCCAAATAACAATTAACATTTTCGACTTTGACGGCACGCTTGTCGAAGATCGGCAAAGTCGCGACGGGGCGTTTAATCCCAACTTTATTCTGTTCCGAAACAACACCCGTCTCAATTTATTGCAAGAAGTTGCCGTCGGCCCTGAGGTCGTTGAGGTCGGCCAACAGGACCTCGAAAAGATCAAGCCCTACCTCGCGGCAGGCGAAGGTCGACCGGGCGCTATCGGCAGAACAGCGAAACTCGAGAGTGGTCTTCAAATCAAACCGGGCGAATATTTTTTAAGAAATCCCGACAGTTTCAAGTTTTTCCGTGAGGCACCGGCCGGCGAAAATTATTTACTTCAACAATTTCAGGCGGCCGAGCACTTAGCGCGGGAAAGTGGACAAAAACTCTTTGGTCCGGCGTGGGCTTACTTTGTCGAGCTCTGCAAGACTCCTGAAGGTGCGCGAACGATCGCGATCAGCACCGCACGAGGGCACTCGGAACGAGAATGGGCCGAGTTTTTCGATCATCTCGTGAAAGAAGGCTACATCGAGCACAAACCCGCCACACGCCGAATCTTCAACATGACCCGACCTGAATTCGATCGTTTCAACGGCATGGGCGGAGCCCTCGGCGGGGACCCGTGGAATATTCCCGAAAGAAAAAGCGGCCACTTCGGGGAAATCTTGCTCGATCTTCGAAACGTTCCAGTTCCAGAAGCTAGGCCAGGCGAAGCAAGAATTCTTCACGATGTCCGATTCTTTGAAAATTCGCCCGAAAACCTCGAAGCACTCCAGCGCGTTAGCCGAAGAATCATATTCGCCGATGCATCGCCGACCCGTGTGACGCTGATTAACGTCGGCCTCACCACCGACGTTCGCGAGGCCCGCGAAAGGGGTCGTCCAGAAGTCGCTGTTCTCGAACCCGGCTCGGCTGTGTTCACGTCAGGTCGTCGCGAAAGTTTTCTGCTGCCAAGCAAGCCTCAAACAAATGCCATGGTTTCGAGCGATGCTCCGAGTGCGCCGGTGACCGTCAGATCGTGTGAAGGCCTCTTTACGATTCAAGGTGTAAAATGAAACATCTTTCAAAACCGTCTCTGGTAAAATCGTCTCTGGCTTCGCTTGCCTTAGCTGTAATCGCCGTCACCGCGCTTCCTGCCCGCTCCATTTCGGCGCCCATTAGTGCCTGCGAGGCCATCTTCGAACCGCGAGCGACCACACGAACGCAACTTGAGCCATCCCTTGAGCCTTTACTTGATCCATTGTCCGAGCGCGAAATCAAAGCCGCCATCAAGCATCGGGCCCAAATGGCGCGCGAGTTTCGGTCGACACTCAGACTTCCATCGATTGACACCACTCAACAAATTGCATCGGCCATGCAGGGTGACATGGCACTGTTGAAGCCGGTGACTTTGCAGGAAATTGTTCTGAACGAACCGCAATCGACAGCCGTTGCGCGCAATAAAATCATAAATGCCTACGTGAGTCTCGCGAAACAAATTGGGCGCCCAATTACTGAAAAAGAATTGGCCGCCGAACTTCAGCTTAAATCAGCTGAACTTTTGGCTTTGTTTGGTCCCGATTTGCTCTTCGGCGACATCGATGCGGTCAAAGCCGAGGCACAAAAGAGAAAACCCGAGGCCTTTAGGAAGTTCGTCGACACAAAGATCTTTAATTCAGCTCGTCAGAAAGCTCTTCTGGACGCCGTCATGAATCGTCAGCGCCTTTTTGTCACAACGGCGGTCGCAAAAACGCGTGTTCATATGGATCTCTTAAATGCGATGCTGCGAGCCCGAACCGAGCTCGACGCCGACATTCTCGTATTTGCGGCGAATATGGAGCTGACCTTTCTAGATCCGGTTCTTCTCAACACACCCGGCATTCACATCATCACTGAATCCATTTTGCTCAACAAGGATGTTCGGCTGAACAACATCAAGATTCTCGCAAAAATGAAGTTTCCACTCGCGGGACTAATGGGAATCTACCCTCGAGGCGAAAGTCAGATCGTGGGTTCACCAAAACTACACTTCGATACCGTGCCCACTGTGGGAAACGAGTATCGACACCACTTCCTCTCGACAACCGCAGCCATAACGAAGAAGAACTACA
>JALHOI010000153.1 GCA_022843085.1 Pseudobdellovibrionaceae bacterium | reverse complement strand
AACGCCATAAAGTCCGGATGCGTAGCCTCTCCAGCACTGAACAGTCGAGTTCGTGTCGACCGAGCAAAAACGTTGGTAATCGCCCATCCAAACATCGACAAGTGTGCTCCCGGGCTGTTCAAAAACTGGCGGGATATTGAGTGAACCGGCGGGGCGAGCCGCGCCGGTCGTCATATCAAGAACAACAAACCGGTTGTCGCTCGTGATCGCGCCAAATGTCGAATAAAGATCGCTGAGCCATTTTTTTGCGGTCAAGAATTCAGAAGAAAGAGCGACGGGAGTGTTGTCCCAATTCCAACATTTCGCCTCGGTCGCACTTCGCGCGCAAATGTTGGGTGTCGTCAAAATTTCGAAAGCACCGTTGAAGGGTAGAGCGCGGGTCTCGTTTTGAGTCTGGCAATTAATGACATTGCCATCGCTCCAACAGATGGTTGAGACGCCAACGCCGATAGCGGTAATCTTGTTTTTTGGTTGAACTCGAAAGCTTCGTCTCGAGAAGTTATACCAATCGGGAACGAGACAACGCAGTATTCCAGTCTTGGCATTGACGCCGCAAACGTTGGCGCCGTGGGCCCCGGTTAATTTCGGATCGGATTCATTCAGTAATTCCCGCAATTTAATTCTCGCGCGATCTTGAAAAAGGCATTTTACGCCGTCGACGTCGAAGCCACAAACCGCACTTTCACTGGCCAGAACCTCACTTGGACTTTGAAAGCCAACTACCGAATCTGGCAAGTCGACAAGATTCATACTCCAGTCGTAGCAGGTAACTCGGTTGTTAGAATTCAGCCCGCAGAGATGATCGTCTGACAGAAAATCGACAGCTTTAAAATTGACCGACGAACTACTTTTGGCGCGTGCCGAAAGCTTCGTTGCGCGTTCAGCCCATGAAATAGAAGCGGTATGAATCATGAAGAGTCCGAGCGCTAGGCCGAGCGAAAAAACGAGTCGTTGTTGTATCGGTCGCACCAAACCCCCGGGGTAAAGCGAAGCTCGTAAAGCGAAGCTCGTAAATAGACATCAAACTCAGATCGTCTTCAGCAGAGAACTTCTTTTTTCGAAACGCAAGAGGTGAACGCCCCCTGCCACCCTGAAGCTAGCGCGGAAACTGCGTGTCGCCACCCCAGCAGTGAAGCCCGGTCGAGTTGATGGCGCAAAACACGTGCTGTCGCGAACCATAGATGGCGGTCACGCCCTCAAGCGGCGGAGCATCTTCGTCAAATGTTGAGCCGGTTCCCCAGCACTGGACTTTTCCATCGACCCGCACGGCGCAAGCGCGCTTTTCGCCAAGAGCAAAATCAATCACTTGATTCGGATCACCGAGTCCGCTTGGAACATTGAGGTTGTGAGTCGAAAGATCACCCCAGCAGACAAGTCCAAAGCGATCAAGCGCACAGGCGTAAGTCTCTGTCAGTTCAACTTTGACGGGGTCTAAAAATGAATTCGGTGGTAATTCCCCATTAAGTTTGTCCCCCCAGCAATGGACGCCGTTCGTCGAGGCCGCGCAAGCTTTTCGCCCCGCCACGCTAAGAGAAGTCGCACCGAAAGTCGTCGGCGGCACGTTTTCAAGTGACGAACCTTTGCGACACATGACTTCCGAAATGGTTGCGCCGGGCCGAGTCCCGATCGCGCAAACATCGACGACGTAGCGGTCGGTCGAAACTGTCAAAATTGACTCAAGTGCCGAGAAGTCGCCGCCCACTCTGCAGGTCACGGCCCGGCGGTTCCAGTGGCAGTAGTCCCTGCTGGAAAACAATGATCGTACGCGACTGCCCGCGGGCAAACTTCGAAGTTGAGTGCCCCAATATTCCGTGCATTGAACTTGGCCTGACTTTAAAAGCGCACACGGTAACTGCAGATAGCCAGCCGTGAATCCGACCACGGGTTCTGGGAACTGCACGTCATCGACACGTCGTGAGATGCCTGACCAGCACTGAATCGTTGAGCTCGCCGTCGAGGCACAGAACCGATATTGGTTGCCCATCCATAGATCGACCAACGGGCTATCGGCTTTTTGAAAAATGGGAGGTACGTTAGCGTAACCGGTTGGCATCGCGTTGCCTGTCCTTGGATCAAGCACCACGAGGCGATTGTCACTGGTGATGGCGCTGATTGTTGAATCGGTATCGCCGACCCACTTCTTTGCCGTCAGAAATTCAGGTGCGAGGTCGACCGGAGAGTCGTCCCACAACCAACATTTTGCCTCGGTGGCACTGCGGGCGCAAAGATTCGGTGTGGTCAGAATTTCGACTGCATTATTAAACTGAAAACGTCGAGTGCCTCGGTCCGTCTGACAATCGATGACCGTGCCTTCGGTCCAGCAGATCAGCTCGGAGCCGACGCCGATGGCCGTAATTTTCTTTTTTGGGCGAACGAGAAAGGTTGGTTTTGGAAAGTTAAACCAAAAGGGAACGTAGCAGCGCAAACTCCCATCGTTCGTTTTGACGCCGCAGACGTTTTTCCCATGCGCACCGACGAGCTTTGGATTCGACTCATTTAACAGTTCACGCATTTCGAACATCGCTCGATTCTGGTGAAGGCACTTCACGCCGTCCACGTCGTACCCGCATACGCCGCCTTCGCTTGCGTGGATGTCTGCCGGATTCTTGAACCCGACCACGGTATCTGGAATGTGGATTGGATTCATTTTCCAGTCGTAGCAAAGAGTTCGACCGTCGAACGTCAGACCGCAAAGGCTTTCGTCCGATAGATGGTCGACAGCTTGAAAGTCGACAGCTTTAAAGATGACGGGCGGGCTCTTGGTCGTGTGACGTGAAGCTGCCTTTTGATCACGCCCGGCCCAAGACGTCGAAGCCGCCTGTAATAATGCGACCCCTGCGGCCAAGGTGAACAGAAAGGCGAACAGTGGGACGCGTCGTCTTTGTGTCGCTCGTACCAAGAAAACCTCCGGGAAGCCGCAAGCTTGTGAGTTATTGTTTAGATTCAAAGCATCTCGTCACAAGCAGAGAACTTCTTTTTTTGAAACGCAATAGTCGAACGACCTGCGGCATGATTTAGTACGCTGATGCAGCGGCTCAGAACGAAACTTCGACCCATTGAGTTCGCGGTCTTTCGACAACTGTCGAACGAGCCACGCGCCGCGATTCGCCGTGTCGTGGCCTGTGTGTCGGGCGGTGCGGATTCTCTCGCGCTTGTTCTTGTGCTCGCTGCGATTCGAGCGCGCGCACAGAAAACCCTGCCTCAGTTCGAACTTGAGGTCGTTCATGTTCACCATGGGGACGCAAAATCTCGACTGCAAACAAGATTTCGAGACCGAGCGATGAAACGCGTCGCGCAGATCTCGAACGAGCTTGGGCTTCCGTTTACGGCGCTTCACGTGACAACGAAAAATGATTCTGAAGAGGCATGTCGCGACGCCCGTTTTTCGGCGCTTGATAGATTTGTGCGCGACCGTGGACCCGCGTTGATTGCGCTGGGTCATCACGCGGATGATTTGTTCGAAACACGTCTCATTCGTTTGATTCGTGGCACAGGACCCCAGGGAATTTCGGCGATGTCCGATTTCTCGGAAGAGCGGGCGGGCGGCATGAAGCTTTGGCGGCCACTTTTAAAGTTCTCGCGACTCGAGATTCGCGACTACTTAAAATCTGTCGGACGTTTGAAACAGCGCGACTGGCTGGAGGACCCGAGCAACCGCGATGCTCGCTATCTACGCAATGCAATTCGGCGACGGCTTTTGCCGACACTCGAGCGGATAAGGCCGGGCGGTACGGTCGCGATGGCAAGGTCGCTGGAACTCGTTTCAGAGTTTGTTTCGCTTCACACTCAAAGTTCGCAGCTGGAAGTCGCGCAACCATTGGCAGGTCTGGTTCGCGCGGACCTTTTAAAGCTGGCGACGGCCGAACGTCGCAGTCTATTCGCACATTGGCTTCGCAGACTGGGTGTTCGCGGCGTTTCGCGAGCACACATCGAGGAGATTCTAAAGCGCATTGACACGCCTCGAAAACGCCTCAGCTTTACGCTAGGTGGTCGAGTCTGGACGGTCAGTCGAGAGATAACGAGCGTGCCAGAATCGACCGAAAGCTGAAGCGCCGCTCCATAAAACTGGCAAAGGTCAGGATTTTCGTCTGCTTTTGTCCGCCTCTGTCGGCCTCATGAAGAGGTGATAAGAGGTGAACTGCAGCCCGACCTCGAACCTCTATTTGGACGCGCGATTCAGGCATGTTAATCTAACGAGGAACTCTGAGGCTCTGGTGCCTACAATGGTAGTAGCATGGCACAGGGGTTTTTCCTCAAGTTCGGAGGTCCCGTATGCGTTCCGGTCAAAAAGCAATGGCGTTGTGGCTCTTCCTCCTCGTCATTTTTGTAGTTTTGTTTAACTTGTACACGACGGGTCGTCAGACTTCGATCGCAGGATTTAATTATCCAAAATTCGCCGAGGCTTTGAAAGCCGGAAAAATTCAGTCGGTCACGTTTTACAAAAACGGCGGTCAGATTCGCGGTGAGATCAAACCCGAATTTGAAAAAGAACTTGGCGGAAAGCAGTTTCAGATTTCAGGAGACACCGGCGACAGCGGCCGCGCGATGGTTGAAAAAGCCGGCGTTATGCCAAATTACGAAAATGAAGAGTCTGCTGGTTTGATGCAGTCGCTTCTGGTCAACTGGCTTCCGATTGTCTTCATCGTCGTGATGTTCATGTTCATTATGCGCCAGATTCAGGTCGGCGGCGGCAAGGCGATGAGTTTCGGAAAGTCGAAGCACAAAGTTTTGACTGAAAACAAACACAAAGTGACGTTCGCGGACGTGGCGGGGGTCGAAGAAGCGAAAGACGACCTCGTTGAGATTGTTCACTTTCTGAAAGATCCGAAAAAATTCACGAAGCTTGGCGGCCGGATTCCGAAAGGTGTGTTGCTGGTCGGACCTCCGGGCACAGGTAAAACGTTGCTGGCTCGCGCGGTCGCGGGCGAAGCCGGTGTACCGTTCTTCACCATCTCGGGTTCGGATTTCGTTGAGATGTTTGTGGGCGTCGGTGCTTCGCGGGTTCGCGATTTGTTTGAACAGGGTAAGCGAAATGCTCCGTGCATCATCTTCATCGACGAGATCGATGCGGTCGGTCGTCATCGCGGTGCCGGCATGGGCGGCGGTCACGACGAACGCGAGCAGACTCTGAACCAAATGCTCGTCGAAATGGACGGCTTTGAATCAAGCGAAGGCGTCATTCTGATTGCGGCGACAAACCGCCCTGACGTTCTTGACCCAGCACTGCTTCGTCCGGGCCGATTCGATCGCCGGGTCGTTGTGAATAAACCTGACGTCGCCGGTCGCCGTAAGATTCTTGATGTACATGCTCGAAAAAGCCCGGTTGCAACAGATGTTGATCTCGACCGCGTTGCGCGAGGAACACCAGGGTTCGCGGGTGCGGATCTCGAGAACCTTGTGAATGAGGCCGCGTTGAACGCGGCTCGCGCGAACAAGTCGAAGCTGACGATGGACGATTTCGAATTTGCTCGCGACAAGGTCATGATGGGTGCCGAACGGCGCTCGATGGTGATCTCTGACGAAGAAAAGAAAAACACCGCGTACCATGAAGCCGGTCACGCGATCGTCAATCGGATGGTTCCGAAGACTGATCCGATTCACAAGGTCACCATCATTCCTCGCGGAATGGCTCTTGGGCTAACGATGATGCTGCCCGAGAAAGACCGACTGAGTTTCTCGAAGTCTCAGGCCGAGAGCGAAATCGCGGTTCTGTTTGGCGGACGCGCAGCTGAAGAACTGATCTTCACTGATTACACGACAGGTGCTGGCAACGATATCGAGCGTGCGACAGACATGGCGCGCCGAATGGTGACCGAGTGGGGAATGTCGAATCTTGGCCCGCTCGCCTACGAAAAGCGCGAAGGCCCGGTTTTCCTCGGCATGCAGCAAGGCGGAAGCCGCGAGTATTCTGAGGCGAAGGCGGAAGAGATCGATAAGGAAGTCTATCGCATTGTGAACACGGGGTACGAGAAGGCGAAACAAATTCTTCGCGACAACTCGGGCGCGCTCGAACGAATGGCGCAGGCACTTCTCGAACTTGAAACAATCGATGGCGTTGAGGTTGATCGTTTGATCAAAGGGTCGACCTGGGAAGACCTAAAGAGAGACCGCACCGACAAAGGTGCTGGGCTGAAAGTCGAACTCGATCTCGCGCACAAAGAGATGAAAGAAAAAGAAGACAAAGAAGAAGCGGAACTGGCGGGGGGAACTCCGAACCCGTTTAGCAAGCCGGCACCGGCATAGAGCTTTCAAAGTTAAGGGTCCGCCGATGAGGCGGGCCCTTTTTCAGTTTAAGGCAGCAACATAGAGGTAACTTGGATTCACTTTGGGCCAACTTTCAGCTGATCTTTGATCAGCTTCGTCTTCGCGATCTTCTCGACATGGCCCTTGTTTGGGTTGTGGTTTACCGCGTTCTCGTTTTGATTCGGCACACGGGGACTGTGCAGATGTTATCGGGCCTGGGGATCTTAGCGATCGCGTACCTCGGCAGCATTTGGCTCGAACTTTTTACCTTCAACTGGATTCTCGAGAAGTTTTTTAACAACTTATTTTTGATTGTCGTCATTCTTTTCCAAGGCGAAATCCGGCGGGCGCTTGCGCATATTGGCTCGAATCCGTTTTTCACCGGCGCTTCGCATGTCGAAGAGACCCATATAGTTGAAGAAATCTCAAAGGGAGCCGTGGGCCTCGCCCAAAAACAGATGGGCGCATTGATCGTGATCGAAAAAGAGATCAATCTCGAATACTTCATCGAAGTCGGAACAGAGATGGATGCGTCGATTAGTTCTGAAATCTTGTTTTCTGTCTTTCTTCCGACTTCACCTTTGCACGATGGCGCCGTGATTGTGCGCAATGGTCGCCTGTTCGCTGCCGGTTGTTTTTTACCGCTCTCAAAGAATCCGGCGCTCGACAAGAATTTGGGCACTCGGCATCGGGCCGCCATTGGTTTGACCGAAGAAACCGACGCGATCGTGATCGTCGTCAGCGAAGAAAACAATCGAGTCGGTGTTGTCGAGAGCGGGCAGCTTGTGCATGATCTCGACCACGCGGCGCTTCGCCGGCGTTTATATGAAGCGTTGGGTCTTAGGTACCGACCCCAAGTGGTGACGCCATGATGAGGCAGCCTGCAACAAGTTGGAAAGATCGTATCTTTGAGAACGGAAGCTATAAACTCGTTTCGCTTTTTGTAACGCTGATTCTTTGGGTCACGATTCTTGGTCGGCGCGACTTTATGCTGACGAAAGATATGGATGTCGAGTTTCTGTTGCCGAAATCGACGGTGATCGAATCAAAGCAAGGCGAAAGAAAAGTTTCGGTCAAAGTATCAGGGCCGCGAACAGCGTT
>JALHOI010000152.1 GCA_022843085.1 Pseudobdellovibrionaceae bacterium | reverse complement strand
CCTTCAATAATCAAAGCCTGACGAGGCTCACTTCGATCACTTGAGAGAGTAAAGTAAAGCGCGATCGGCGGCGCTTCTTCGGCGAAGAGACCTTTGTTCACTCGCTCGGCGGCCATCAAAACAGAAGCGACAGTTTGGTCGCTGTGGATCAACCACTGCGGCCGAATTCCGCTGGGGCGGTGAGCAAAGCTCACGGTTTCAAGTTCGGTACGCGTTTGAAGAGATAAAGGCAAAAGCAGCCGAGGAATTGAGCGTCCGCGCGGATGACGAAGTAGTTCACCGGCTGTGAGCACAAGACCATCATCAAAGAGATACTGAAGAATGACGGATTCTTCGTTGAGCCAGTCCATCATGCTCATCATGTTTCGGGTTGAGAGCATGTCAGAGTTCGAATGAAAGGTGAGCGGCACATCACTCGCACGCCATGCGGGACTGACCCATTGATCAAGAATTTCACCAGAGGCTAAAGCTCGCGAGGCGGGAAGTTCATGGCGGTGATTTTGCCATTCAGGTCCTGTCGGAAGTGAAAAACGAACGCCCGAACCGAAGGTTCGGGCGGAAGGCTGGGCGAGAATAATGCCAGTTAACGTCGGCGAAGCAGATTCAATTTGATCGTTCGAAACCATCGGCCGAATCTAGCAGAGTCTCTGGACTTCGCCAATGAGATTGGCGAAGTCGCTCTCGGTCACCCACGCCGTCATGATCGACGGTTCGAGTTATGGTTCGAACTACGGTTTGAACCAGCAGCGAGGTCGAAACCCTACCTTTGCTACACCCTCGACACATGATCCTTGACGGTAGTCCGTATCTGAGTTTGCGACTGTTTTATCGACGTTGCAGATCGACGCTGCCAAATAAGTGTCCAAGCGACACTGTGTAGCCGGGTGATTGTCGTCTGTTTTTGTGACGACCGAAGTGTCGGGTGTGGCATAGTCTGAAAGAACTTTGTCTGGTTTTTTTGAACTCTTCTTCATGTCAAAGAAAAGATTTGCGACGGATGAGCCGCCCAGTGTTCCGCGTTTGCAGATGAGGCGATCTGCGTCTTGCGCAAACTCTTGATCGCAGAGATTGGCTGCGAACATCGACAGCCGACCGTCAGCGGTTGCTTGATCGATAATCGTTTGATTGTCGTCTTCAGCAAAGTACTCGCGCAGACACTTTGAATTCGCGTAGTAATCCGAACCGCCTTCGTTGGTGGCCCACTGGTTGCCGCCACCTGGAATCGGAAACGGAAATGGAAGTTTCACACCTGCGATTTTTGGTGCGCCGCCAATGTGGTGTCCAAGTTCGTGGCACACCACAAGAGCGAAGCCTTCTTCGGTCGTCGCTTGGTGGCGAGCGAGGCCGCCGTACATGTTGATGATCCACGTCGAACCCTGCTGTTGGGCCGATGCGTTGACGGTCGCGTCTTTCCAAAGTCTGTTGATTTTCAACGTCGCACCTTTTTTTGCAAACACGGGCGTGAACAGACGGTCAGTTCGGTCGAGAACAGCGTTAAACTGCTCTTCGGTGAGTCCCGCTGCGCCCGGTGCGAGCGACTTGAATCCGACCGGAATTTTCATGTCGTTCTTCGGGACAAAACCGGTGCAGAGTTCGTGAGTTTCCTCCTTGAAACTTGAAACTGCCATCGTTGAAATTGCGACGAGTGCGAGCGTCGCGAGTCGTGCTTTCGAGTTTACCAAAATTCTCATGTTCTTCCCTTCCTTGGGTCGACATCGTGGTGGTCTTTTTTGCCGATGAGAAATTCTCGCCTAGTCTTTAAGCAGGCGGTAGCAACGGGTTCCAAATTGGAACCAACGTCTAGAGTTTGACGAACGAGAGCGCGACTTAAGCCTTGGGCTTGGTATTGAGGTGGGCGCAGATCTCGCAAATCTTTCCATTACAGCCTCGAGCACTACAGTGTTCGCGACCGTAAAAGATAATGCGAAGGTGAAGCTGGTTCCAGTGTGCTTCGGGAAAAAGTGATTTGAGATCACGCTCGGTTTCAAGAACGTTTTTTCCAGCTGTCAGCTTCCACCTCTTCGCAAGTCGGTGGATGTGCGTATCGACGGGGAACGTTGGAATGCCAAACGATTGGGCCAATACGACTTGCGCTGTCTTATGGCCGACGCCGGGAAGCTCTTCAAGCTCCTCGAGGGTCTTGGGTACTCGACTTTGGTGCTTCTTCACTAATATTTTCGAAAGTTCGACGATCGCCTTGGCCTTTTGTGGCCCGAGGCCACATGGTCTTACGATGGCGAGTACCTGGGCCACTGACTTTTTCGCCATCAGCTCGGGACGATCGGCAAGGCGAAAAAGTGCGGGAGTCACTTCATTTACGCGTTTGTCGGTGCATTGGGCTGACAAGAGTACGGCGACCAGCAGCGTGTAAGGATCTTTGTGGTCAAGCGGAACGGGCGTTTCGCGGTAGAGTTCACCCAATCTATTGTCTATGTACTGAGCTCGAATGAGTCGAGCTTTTCGATTTCGCATCGAATCTGAATATCAAGAATTATTCAGCCGCAGTAGACTTATCAGAACATGGCAGATGAATTCAGAAAAAAAGGTCAGGCGCGGCGCACCTATGCGATCGGCGACGTTCACGGCTGCGCGGCCGAGCTTGAATCGCTACTCGCAAATCTTGAGATCGACCGCGAAACTTTGATCGTTTTTCTCGGCGATTACGTCGATCGGGGTGTCGATTCGCGGCGCGTGATCGACGTTGTCATCGAGTTGAAATCTCGCTGTGAGGTGATCGCTTTGATGGGGAATCACGAGGCCATGTTTCTTGATTTTCTTGAACGGCCCGAGAGCATCGGTTCGGGGCTATTTATTCTAAATGGCGGCAGCAGTACCCTCGCGAACTATGCGGGACCGGGCGGAAGCTTTGAATTGCCTCATTCTCACATCGAATTTTTAAAAGGACTTCGACTCTTTCACGAAACCGCGACTCACTTTTTTGTTCACGCTGGCGTACCGCTAAGGAAGAAGCTGCGCGATCTTGATCCGATGCTAGATCGCGAAACCTTTTTGTGGACGCGCGGTCCCTTTTTAACGACGAAAGATCGTTGGGAAAAGATCATCGTTCATGGTCATACTCCGACAGAAGAGCCCGAGCGTTTTGCGAATCGCATTAACGTCGATACCGGCTGCGTTTTTGGGGGGCAGTTGACGGCCTACGATGTCAACGCCGATCGTTTCATTTCGGTCGACCGGCTGCCGCTGGATCACGTCGCTCCGCCGGTGTTGACTGACGACTCGCAGCGAATTGCAGTGCGATTTAACGGACGGATGCCTGTTCGTGCAAACAGGCCGGGTCTGAAGCGAATCGAATTTGAGACGCTGAACTACAATCAATTCGGTCTCATGCTTCGCGAGATTCGACCGACGACGACACCACTTTTCGAAAATGGCGACGTGATTGATGGAACAATCGGTGATGATCACCGTACCGCTGTAAATTTCGAAGGTCAGATCGTTCGCGTTGAGCATCGACAAGGCATGGCACTCTATGGTGTCAAACTTGACCGTGTTTCAAGCGATCGCGGCGGTGGCTCTAGCTGGCTTTCGCGACCTGCATGACGTAGAAGAAGTTGTGCAACAACTTCTTCGCAAGATTCCATCGTTTCAAGAGCTCTCCCAAGGCGAACCCGCCGATATCATTCTCGATCGATTTCTCGACTACGTGTCTTCGGTTGGGCATTCGCTTTATTCGGCGCAAGAAGAGGCCATTTTAGCTTTGGTTGCGGGTGAGAACGTCATTCTCAATACTCCGACAGGCAGCGGAAAAAGTCTGGTTGCCGAGGCCATGATTTTTACGAGTATGTCGCTGGGTCGACGTTCGGTCTATACGTGCCCCGTGAAAGCCCTTGTGAACGAAAAGTTTTTGAACCTCTGTAAGCTCTTTGGCGCCGAAAGCGTGGGGCTTATGACCGGCGATGGTTCGGTCAACCGCGAAGCACCGATCTTGTGTTGTACAGCTGAAATTTTAGCGAATATGGCGCTGACCGAAGGTGCTGACGCCAAAGTCGACGATGTTGTCATGGATGAGTTTCACTACTATTCAGATCGCGAACGCGGAATGGCGTGGCAGGTACCGCTTCTTGAGCTTTCACGTACCCGCTTTCTTTTGATGTCCGCGACTCTTGGCAATATGGAATTTTTTAAAGAGGGTCTGGAAAAGCTAAACGAGAAGCCAACTCGCGTGGTTGTTGGCACAGATCGCCCTGTACCGCTTGAATTTGATTACCGCGGTGAAACACCTCTGCACGAGACGATTCAAGACTTGATGAAATTGGGTCGATCGCCAATTTACCTCGTGAATTTCACGCAAAATTTGGCGGCCGATGAGGCGCAAAACTTAATGAGCATCGATTTTCTTTCAAAAGAGCAAAAGAAGGCGCTGCTCGACCGAATCAAAGATGTTCCGTTCAGGTCTCCGTACGGAAAAGAGCTCGCACGTTACATTAAGCACGGCATTGGAGTTCATCACGCTGGGCTTCTTCCGAAGTACCGAATCTTGGTCGAGCGGCTGGCTCAAGAGGGATTTTTAAAAGTTATTTCTGGGACTGACACCCTGGGTGTCGGCGTCAACATACCGATTCGCACGGTGCTCTTCTCGAAACTTTGTAAGTACGACGGCGAAAAAACCGCCATCCTATCAAGTCGCGATTTTCACCAGATTTCGGGGCGGGCGGGACGACGAGGTTTTGACGACAAGGGTTACGTCGTGGCGCAGGCTCCCGAGCATGTGATCGAGAATGTGAAGCTCGAGCGCAAGGCACTCGCGAATCCAGGAAAAGCAAAAAAGATCGTTAAGGCAAAGCCGCCAGAGAAAGGTTTCGTTCATTGGGATGAATCGACATTTCAAAAACTTACGAAGTCGACGCCCGAGGCTCTGCAATCGCGATTCAAAGTTGATCACGGTCTGGTTTTATCTGTCCTCGCGCGAAAGAATGAATCGACGGGGACGAATGAGGGCTGTGAATCTCTTCGCAGGCTGATTCGAGTGTCACATGAATCTGAGGCGAACAAAAAAAAGCACAGGGCTCGCGCCTTCGAACTTTTTCGTTCGCTCGTCGATCGAAAGATTGTGGGCTTGAATCCGTTGGCTGTGCACGCCGATCTTCAAGCCGACTTTTCGCTGCACCAGTCGCTTTCGCTCTGGCTTCTCGATACGATTCAAAAGCTAGATCCATTGATCGAAACCTACGCGCTTGACGTCGTCACGCTTTGTGAGGCGATTGCCGAGTCGCCGGATCTCATCCTGCGGAAGCAAACCGATCGCGCCCGCAACGCACTTTTTCACCAGCTGAAAGCCGACGGAGTGGAATTCGAAGAGCGGCAAGAAAAGCTCGATGCCGTTGAAGCGCCGAAGCCGCTACGAGACTTCATCTACGAAACGTTCAACGCATTTTCGGATAAACATCCTTGGGTCGGGTCTGAAAATATTCGGCCGAAGTCCATTGTTCGCGAGATGCTTGAAAATGGATACGGGTTTGCCGACTACATTCGAGAATACGATCTTCAGCGCGGCGAGGGCGTACTGCTTCGAACCGTGAACGAGGTCTATAAGATTCTTGCGCAGACAGTACCCGACACCGTAAAGGACGAACATCTTCGCGAAATCGAAATCGAGCTCGCTTTGATTCTTCGATCGGTCGATTCAAGCCTTCTCGATGAGTGGGATCGACTTCGAACTGACTTTGTTGACCTAGGTGGAGTTGCCACGGCCAGTGGAATTCCCAAACCACCTGGTGCCGGTGAACAAGCGTCGCTTGAAGCCACTAGCCAAGGTCGAAAGATTCAGTTTCGACGGGTGTGGCGGGCCGAAATTGTGCGACTTCTGCGCGCTTTGGGAAGCGGCGACGTCGACGAGTGCGAGACGATCGCCGTCGAGTGGGCGGCGAAAGGCGGGCGAGATCTATCGATCTCATTTGAGCTTGAGGCGGCACAGGTTTCGGAAACAGACGGTGGCTTACTGTCTTTGTGGACAAGTTCAAAATTTGAAGCCGTCTTAAGGGTTTTGAAGGCGGCTGGTTTCGCGGGAATTCGAACTGATCTTCACGCTAAGAATGCGAGCCATTCGAAATTCGAGTTTACGTCAGACTCATCTTTGAGTTCGGCCGCGGACTCGGATCTTGCGTGCAAAATCGAACAAACTGTTTTTGATCTCGATGTAAAGTCTGAAAATCAAGCCTACTTGCGGCTGTCGATCAATTGATCGCAAGACATCTCGTTCCAATCCGAATCGTAGATGGGGTAGTCGGAAAGCTGCTGTTTCGATTCTTCGCTGTAGCTTTGTTGTGAATAGGTTCGAACCAGTGCGTACATGTCGCCGATCGCAAAACGTGTCTGGGGCGATTTCGTTTTCTCAGTTGTCGCGACGATGAGAAGGTGATCCTCGTCGACGATCCGAATTTGCAGTGTGTCATCGCCTGACTTTCCATAGAGGCCGCCTTGATAGCTTGCTCCGAAATTAAAATTTCGAAGCTTTGCGATCGGGAAGGTATAGATCCGACCGGGCTGTCCAAAATTCATCGCGATGAAATCGGAGGGCGGAGATGCGCTTTCGGGAGGGCGAATGCGATCGAAACGCGTCGAAATTGTTCGCATGGCCGCGTCAGGTGCCGTCGACCACGTGCCACCCGAATCGCCGGCGAGAGGAAATCTCGCGATGGCTCCGTAGAGCTGGCGTCGACGAGGTAGCTGGCCATACTGCTTGAGCACCTGATTGTCTCCAGCCAATCTTTGAAGAAGCCTCGGCATCAATGCAAAACGTTTTTTCTTCTGTGTTTGAATTGCTTGCTTGCAAGCAAAAATCTCGTTCTCTCGAACCGTTGGGTCGATCTCAACGAGCGGGGGGGGCGCCGACGCACAACCGATGAACGTCACCATTGAAACGACAGTTAGCGAGAAAGTTTTAGCGACGACAGAAAAAATGGGTGCCGACAATTTTGGAACTGATGGCTTCGGCGGGGGCGTCGCGGTATTCATAGAGATAGCGTAGCAGAAGTTCTAGACGGCGCCAAAGTCCTCGGGCAGAGTTTTTCGATGGATATCAACAATGATGGGTCTAGTCCGGCTTCGTCGGGAGGCCTTACGGACAGTGCGCAAGACCAGGTGCAAGTGAAGGGGCTTCGCGGCTTCATTCAACAGCACGAGACCCGCCTTGAAGTCGCCTTTTTCGTCGGTGGATTCATCTTCGACATTCTGCTTCTTGGTTCGCCTGATCAGTGGTTCGGCATTCTACAACAAGTCGTTTATCTGACCGTGATCGCAGCGTTGATTCACTATGAAATGTTATATCGACTTCGCAAGTGGCGACCCGGCCGCTGGACACGAAAAGTTTGGGAGTGGAGAAATTTAGTCCTTCATTTTTCATTGGGAAGTTTGC